>NZ_JBFTNE010000099.1:0-25741 GCF_056397325.1 Cupriavidus sp. 05N39 | reverse complement strand
AGGTCCCAGAAATTCAGCGGCACATTGGCCGACAGGTCGGCGTAGTAGCTGTACTTGCTGTCGGCGAATCCGAACAGGTTGGTCAGCGCCTGCGAATACTTGAAGAACACAGGACCGTAGCCGGCGCCGACATACACTTCCGTGGTGTAAGGGCGCGTAAAGCCGCTCGGGTAGTCGCCCGGGTAGTAGTACTGCAGCACGCCGACGTCGTAGTTCCACTCCAGGCCGCCCAGCGTCACCGTGTTCTTGAAGCCGCCGTACAAGTCAATTTCAATCGGCGCCGAGACTTCCGGATTGCTGTCGCCCAGCCAGCTGATGCTCGAGTTCCAGTTGCCCAGGTAGAAGCCGCTCGAATGCGTGTAGTCGAACCCGCCCTGGATGGCCGGACGGCGGTTGGTCTGCATCAGGCCGCGGTAGCGATACTCGCTGGCCAGCGTCACGTTGGCGGTGAAAGCGTGCGGCGAGACTTCGGCAGCCGCCGCACCCGGCGCGCTCTGGGCAAATGCGGGGGCAGCCAGCAAGAGCGCGGCGCCGGAAAGGGAAACAGCAAGGGAAACGGCGCAGGCACGTGAAGCGCCAAGGCGAAAGGCAGTCATGGATAACTTGTCTGAAAGGTAAGACATCAATCGGTGGAAATCAGCGAACGCTCGCGCCGGCGATGGCCGCGCGACGACCGGAACAGTACGGGGTCGCGTCTCAAATCGGTGTCAAGAAAGCAGCAGTGCGCCAAGGGATGACGTAAAAATCCACGCGAGGCCGCCGGCGCGCGCGGACAACACGCAGCCAGGGACAGCAATGGCCGCGGCGCGGGCCCTGGGGACGCCGGTCATGCACCGCTCCGATAGCCGCCATGCGTTGGCCGTGCTGTTGCGCAAAAGCCGACCGGCCAGTCACCACGAAGCGTCAGATTCCTGTAAGCTGCGAAAAAATTGTGCGCTGCGTTCGGCCCTGGCCGTCCGCATGACAGGACACAAGGGCCGAGGACGTCAGCCCGCTAAAGCAGATCAGCGGCATTGTCAGAATGAAATGAATCGGTTCTGGTCAGGCGCGTTGCCTTGCCGTACACGTCGTACGACAAGTCTCGCCGCATCGCCAGAATCATTTTGACAGCGCCTCAAAGACGCCAGCAAAAGGAGAAATTGACGATGCACATCGGCATCCCRCAGGAGACGCGGGCAGGTGAGACTCGTGTCGCCRCCACCCCGGAGACGGTCAAGAAATACGTGACCCAGGGCCATCAGGTCATTGTCCAGTCGGGAGCCGGCGTGCGTGCCAGCCAGCCGGACTCGGCCTATGAGGCGGTCGGCGCCACCATTGGCACCGCGGCCCAGGCACTCGGCGCGCAACTGGTGCTCAAGGTCCGCGCCCCCGACGATGCCGAGCTCGCGCTGATGAAGCCCGGCGCCGCGCTGATCGGCATGCTCAATCCCTTCGACGCAGAGAACAATGCACGCATGGCGCGCGCCTCGCTGACGGCCTTCGCGCTGGAAGCCGCGCCGCGCACGACGCGCGCGCAGAGCATGGACGTGCTCTCCTCCCAGGCCAATATTGCCGGCTACAAGGCCGTGCTGGTCGCCGCCCACCACTACCAGCGCTTCATGCCGATGCTGATGACCGCCGCCGGCACCGTCAAGGCGGCGCGCGTGCTGATCCTCGGCGCCGGCGTGGCCGGCCTGCAGGCCATCGCCACCGCGAAGCGGCTGGGCGCGGTCATCGAAGCCTCCGACGTGCGTCCCGCCGTCAAGGAGCAGATCGAATCGCTGGGCGCCAAATTCCTCGATGTGCCCTTCGTCACCGACGAAGAGCGCGAGATCGCGCAGGGCGTGGGCGGCTATGCCCGCCCCATGCCGCCCGACTGGATGCGGCGCCAGGCCGAACTGGTGCACGAGCGCGCCAAGGCCGCCGACATCGTCATCACTACCGCGCTGATCCCGGGCCGCCAGGCGCCGGTGCTGCTCAAGGAAGAGACGGTGCAGGCGATGAAGCCGGGCTCGGTGGTGGTCGACCTCGCCGCGGCGCAGGGCGGCAACTGCCCGCTGACGGTGGCCGACGAGGTGGTGGAGCGCCACGGCGTCACGCTGATCGGCCACACCAACCTGGCCAGCATGGTGGCGGCCGACGCATCGGCGCTCTATGCACGCAACGTGCTCGACTTCCTCAAGCTTGTCATCGACAAGGAAGGCCAGTTCACGCTGAACCTGGAGGACGATATCGTCGCCGCCTGCCTGATGTGCAAGGATGGCCAGGTGGTCCGCGGCGCATCCTGAAGCGACAGCGGGCCCGCCGCGGCCCGGTCGCTTTAGAATGGTGCCAGGCGGTTCCGGCCAGGTGCACGGTAGCGCGCCTGCTGCTATCGGCCGGTACGGCCGGCACCCAGCCCCGGAACCATTCCAAGTGGCCCGTCAGGACTCAATTCCAAGGGCTTTCCTGCAAGCTCATCCAGCATCAACCAAGGACGTATCACCCATGCAACGCATCATGCTCCGCGCCAAGCTCCATCGTGTCACCGTGACACAGGCGGACCTCCACTACGAGGGATCATGCGGCATCGACGAGAATCTGCTCGAAGCGGCCGACATGAAGGAGTTCGAGAAAATCGAGCTGTACAACGTCAACAATGGCGAGCGTTTCTCCACCTACATCATCAAGGGCGTCCGCGGCAGCGGCGAGATCTCGCTCAACGGTGCGGCCGCGCGGCGCGCGCACCTGGGCGACCATCTCATCATCTGCACCTACGCGCCGATGAGCGACGAAGAGATCGCCACCTACAAGCCGAAGATCATCCTGGTGGACGACAACAACGCCATCAAGGAAATCAAGAAGGTGTAAGCGGATGAGGACATCGCGCCGGGAGCCAACGCCGGTGCGATGCCCGCATCCGGCATGCCATTTACTGATTCAGCCGTACCGTCGCCCCTGGGCTGAAGGTACCCGGGCGAAAGACGACAACGCGGCACCAGGCGGGGCATCGATGCAATAGGCGCTCACAGGCGCCTGGCCAGGCAAAAGAACACGGGATAACCGCGCAGCAAGGCATTCAAGCAACGGAGGAGAAGTCGATGGAAATGGTGAACCACACGGTGATCAACCTGATCATCTTCGTGCTGGCGATCTACGTGGGGTACCACGTGGTCTGGACGGTCACGCCCGCCCTGCACACCCCGCTGATGGCCGTGACCAATGCAATCTCGGCCATCATCATCGTCGGCGCCATGCTGGCGGCCGGCCTGACCGAGGGCCCGGTGGGCCGCACCATGGGCACGCTGGCGGTGGCGCTCGCCGCGGTCAATGTGTTCGGCGGCTTCCTGGTGACGCAGCGCATGCTGGAGATGTTCAAGAAGAAAGAACCCAAGGCCAAGGCCGGCAAGGGCCATGAGGAGGGCGCCAAGTGAGCATGAACCTCGTCACCCTGCTCTACCTGCTGGCCTCGGTGTGTTTCATCCAGGCGCTCAAGGGCCTCTCGCATCCCAGTTCCGCGCGGCGCGGCAATGCCTTCGGCATGATCGGCATGGCCATCGCCGCAGTGACCACGCTGGTGCTGATCGCCAAGCTCAAGAGCGAGTTCCTGGCCATCGGCGCGGGCCAGTCGTCGGTCGCCGAAGGCATGGCGCTGATCTTCGGTGCGCTGGTGGTTGGCGGCGGCATCGGCGCCTACGTGGCAAGAAAGGTCGAGATGACCAAGATGCCTGAACTGGTGGCCGCCATGCACTCGCTGATCGGTATGGCCGCGGTCTGCATCGCGGTGGCCGTGGTGGCCGAGCCGTCGGCATTCAGCATCACGCCGCCGGGCTCGCACGATATCCCGTTTGGCAACCGCATCGAGCTGTTCATCGGCTGCTTTGTCGGCGCCATCACCTTCTCCGGGTCGGTGATCGCCTTCGGCAAGTTGTCGGGCAAGTACAAGTTCCGCCTGTTCCAGGGTGCGCCGGTGTCCTTCGCCGGGCAGCATCTGCTGAACCTGCTGCTGGCGGTGGCCATGATCGGCTTCGGCATCATCTTCTGCCTGTCGCAAGACTGGCTGCCCTTCCTGCTGATGCTGGCGATCGCCTTCGTGCTGGGCGTGCTGATCATCATCCCGATCGGCGGCGCCGACATGCCGGTGGTGGTGTCGATGCTGAACTCGTACTCGGGCTGGGCGGCCGCCGGTATCGGCTTCTCGCTCAACAACCCGATGCTGATCATTGCCGGCTCGCTGGTGGGCTCCTCCGGTGCCATCCTCTCGTACATCATGTGCAAGGCGATGAATCGCTCGTTCTTCAACGTGCTGCTCGGCGGCTTTGGCGGGGCGCCCGCGGCGGCCGCTGCCGGCGGCCAGGCGCAGCGCAACGTGAAGTCCGGGTCGGCCGACGACGCGGCCTTCCTGATGGGCAATGCCGAGACCGTGATCATCGTGCCGGGCTACGGCCTGGCGGTGGCGCGCGCGCAGCATGCGCTCAAGGAACTCACCGAGAAGCTGGTCGAGAAGGGTGTGACGGTAAAGTACGCCATCCATCCCGTGGCCGGCCGCATGCCGGGCCATATGAACGTGCTGCTGGCCGAGGCCGAAGTCCCTTACGACCAGGTCTTCGAAATGGAAGACATCAACAGCGAGTTCGGCCAGGCCGATGTGGTACTGGTGCTGGGCGCCAACGACGTGGTGAACCCGGCCGCCAAGACCGATCCCGCCTCGCCGATCGCCGGCATGCCCATCCTGGAAGCCTACAAGGCCAAGACCATCATCGTGAACAAGCGTTCGATGGCCGCGGGCTACGCGGGCCTGGACAATGAACTGTTCTACATGGACAAGACCATGATGGTGTTCGGTGACGCCAAGAAGGTCGTCGAGGACATGGGCAAGGCCATCGAGTAAGCCAGCCGCAAAGGACGGAGACGGGCCCGCGCCTGTCTCCGCCGTCACCCCGGCGCGACACAGTCGCGCTTTTTTTCTGCCCCACCGCATGCCGGTTGCATGGAAGCGCGGGCACGCTATACTGATTTCCGGTCGCCGGCCATGGCACGCACGCCGGTCATCCGAACAGGGCCAGGTGTAGTCCAGCGCGGTGGGCCGCCCCGAACCGATCCGTCCCCGGCCTTGCCGAACCGGATCCCCAGCCGCGCCAAACCATCCGCCCGCCGTGTCCGCCGACACCGGAGCCGAAAGCAACATGACATTCAACCCCCAGGACAGGAATCTGTCGGTCTTCCATCACCCGATCCTCACGGTGCTTGTCGACGACAGCAAATCGTTTATCGACAGCCTGGCGTTCCAGATGGATCCGTCGCGGCCGGTGGTCACCTTCACCGATCCGCGCGAGGCGCTGCAATGGATCCGCGATACCTACACCACACGCTTCACCGGCTTCCTGCCGGTACGGGTGACGCATGACGACCTGACCTTCCTGACCGAGCGGCGCACCGTGCAGCTCGACATCGACCGCATCTACCGGCAGATCCACGACCTCAATCGCTTTGTGCAGCCGGGCGTGATCGTGGTGGATTACTCGATGCCGCAGATGAACGGACTGGAGTTCTGCCAGGCCCTGCAGGACCTGCCGTGCAAGACCATCCTGCTGACCGGTACCGCCGACGAGGGTATCGCCGTGCAGGGTTTCAACCACGGCCTGATCGACCGCTACGTCAAGAAACACGACAGCAATATGGTGGAGCGGCTGGACCAGGAGATCGACGCGCTCCAGCAGCAGTATTTCGCCACCCTCTCGCGCACGCTGCGCGACCTGCTGACGCGCCACTCGTTTTCCTTCCTGTCGGATCCGGCGATCTGCGAGCGCGTGCGGCAGATCACCGCGCGCTACGGCTTTGTCGAGTACTACCTCTACCCCAACCCGGCCGGCATCCTGATGCTGACGGCACAGGGCCAGGCCACGCTGATGGTGATCGAGACGCGCGCCGGACTGATCAACCAGGTGGAATCCGCGGAAGCCTACGATGCACCGGCGGCCCTGATCGAAGGGCTGCGTGAGGGCCGCATCGTGCCCTTCTTCTGGCCCGGCAACGGTATGTACACCCCGGCCTGCATCGACTGGGAGCAATACTGCCTGCCGGCCGAGCACTGCGAAGGGCGCGAGGACTATTTCTACGCGCTGTTCGACCTGCCGCGCCATTTGCTGCAGGAACCGGTGGTCAGCTTCCAGGGCTTCCTGGAGGACTTCGCCCGCCACCCCGAACGCGTGACCGGACGCGCGCCACGCTAGTGAGCAAAGCGCCGCGAGACCGGAGAGGCTCGCCCTCCGGTCCCGCGCTCGTCAGGCCGAAGGCTGGGCCGGCGCGTTGCGGTTGCCGCCTCGCACCATGTCGAAACGGAACAGCCGGCATTCGATATTGCCGTTGTAGAGCGGCGTACGGCGCGATTCCTTGAGCCGCAGCCGGCGCGGCAGCGACAGGTCGCCCGTAAACACCCATGCCTGCCAGCCCGCGAAATGCTGCTTGAGCGTGGTGGCGAAGGCGCTGGCGAACTGGTTGGCGGCCTCGTCGTCGATCTCGTCAACAGGCGCTTCGTCCAGCGGCCGGCGGCGTTCTCCCCGTACCGCGATCCGCTCGCCATAGGGCGGGTTCATCAGCAGCAGGCCGGAGGCAACGAACGGCGGTTGCGCGAAACGCGCATCCACCTGCTTCAGGCGTACCTCGCCCGGCAAGCCGGCGCGTTCCCAGTTGGCCTGCGACATGGACAACATGTCGGTGGAAATATCGCTGCCCGCGATCTCCAGGGGCTCGGACGCCACGCGTTTGCGCGCCGCCTCCTCGTCGTCCCGCGCAGCCGCTTTCAATGCATTCCAGGTCTTGATGTCGGCCCCCTTGAGGCGCTCGAAGCCAAAACCGCGGGCGGCGCCGGGCGCCAGGCCCAGTGCCACCTGCGCGGCCTCCACCAGGAAGGTGCCGCTGCCGCACATCGGATCATAGAACGGGCGTTCGGTCTGGCCGGGCACCCAGCCGGCCAGGCGCAGGATGCCGGCGGCCAGGTTTTCCTTCAGCGGCGCCTCGCCTTTCTCCAGGCGCCAGCCCCGCTTGAACAGCGGATCGCCCGAAGTGTCGAGATACAGCGTGCAGTCATGCTCCGTCAGGTGGGCATAGAGCCGCACGTCGGGATTCACGGTGTCCACGCTGGGACGCTCGCCCAGGCGCTCGCGCATGGTATCGCAAACACCATCCTTGATCCGCAGCGCGATGAAGTTCAGGCTCTGCAGTGGCGAGCGATGCGAGGTAACGTCCACCCGCAGCGTCTCGTCCGGCGAAAACCACTGATCCCAGCGCTGGGCGCGCACCAGGTCGTAGATATCGTCCTCACGCCGGTAGCCCCGGTTGGCCACCCGCATCAGCACCCGGCTGGCAATGCGCGAGTGCAGGTTGACGACGTAGGCCGCAGGCATCTCGCCGGAGAAAGTGACGCCACCCGGCATTTCGCGATGGACCTGGATGGGTGCGAGCTTGGCCAGTCCGGGCCGCGCCGCGATCTCGTGCAACTCTTCGGCGAGTGCGCTCTCAAGGCCGCGCGGGCAGGAGGCAAAAAAGGCTTGGGACATGGCTTGGGAATTCCTGCAAACAAAAACGTCCGCCGTGGCGGACGGGGTCGGATAGCGCGCAGTGTACCGCGCCCGGGACTTCAGGTCGCCGCGAGCGCGCGATCGAGGAAGTCGAGACGGTCCTGGCCCCAGTAGGGCTGGCCCTCATAAACGTACCACGGCGCGCCGAACGCGCCAGCGGAAATCGCATCCTGCGTGTGCTGTGTATATGCGGCCTGCACTGCCTGGGCATCGCTCGCCTTGAGCAGCGCCGCGCCATCCAGCCCGATGCCGTCGGCCAGCTGAGCCAGCGTGGCGGCATCGGCGATATTGCGTTGCTCGGCCCACAGCGCGCGGCCGATGACGCCAACCAGTTCCATCGCGCGGGTGGTGCCGTGCGCCAGTTGCACGGCGATCAGCAGCTTGCTGGCGGCATCGCCGGAGACCGGGAAAAAGGCCGGCTGCGGGTTGAGCGGCACGCCCAGGAATTCGCTCCAGCGGGCCAGTTCGATCAGGCGGTAGGCCTGGCGCTGCGGCGGCCGCTGCGCCAGCGGCAAGCCGCCCGAGACGGAGAACACGCGGCCCAGGTCGCAGGGCTTGAGATTGACCTGCGCGCCATGCCTGGCCGCGATTGCGGCAAAGCGCTCGTGGCCAAGGTAGACGAAAGGCGATTGCGGGGTGAGGTAGTAGTCGACCTGCTTGCTCATCATGTCCTCTGGACGGGGTGTGGGGCGAGACAACGGCGCCTGGAACGAGGGGGAATACGAAGTGGATACGATACGGGAAAAACGCCGGAACCTGCCGGACGGCGCCCGTCAGAACGGCTTGACCACCACCAGGATCACCACCGCCAGCAAGACCAGCACCGGCAACTCATTGAACCAGCGATAGAAGGTATGCGAACGCGTATTGCGGCCGCCTTCGAACTTCTTCAGCAACACGCCGCAGCCATGGTGATAGCCGATCAGCACCAGCACCAGCGCCAGCTTGGCATGCATCCAGCCCTGGCCCGGACCGCGCCCGATGCCGTAGCCGACATATAGCCACAGCCCGAACACCAGCGCGGGCACCGCCAGCATGGTCATGAAACGGTAGAGCTTGCGTGCCATCAGCAGGAGGCGCTGCACGCCGGCAGGCTCGCGCTCCATGGCGAGATTGACGAAGATGCGGGGCAGGTAGAACAAGCCGGCGAACCAGGAAACGACGAAGACGATGTGCAGCGCTTTGACCCAGAGCATCAGGCGTTCTTTTGTGGTTGGGTTCCCGCGGGAACGGTGGGGATGCGAAACGGAAGCCGCCGGCGATCGCCGGCGGCGGGCCAGGACCAGCCGCATGGCCAGCCCTGCCCTTGCCCGCTCAGGTACGGATCTCGCCGTGCCCGAACACCACGTATTTCAGCGAGGTCAGGCCTTCCAGCCCAACCGGGCCGCGCGCGTGCAGCTTGTCGTTGGAGATGCCGATCTCGGCGCCCAGGCCGTATTCGAAGCCATCGGCAAAGCGGGTCGATGCATTGATCATCACGCTGGCCGAGTCGACCTCGCGCAGGAACCGCATGCCGGCGCTGTAGTTCTCGGTGACGATGGAATCGGTGTGCGCCGAGCCGTAGGTATTGATGTGCGCAATCGCCTCATCGAGCCCCGCCACGGTGCGGATCGCCAGCACGGGGGCCAGGTATTCCAGGCGCCAGTCTTCCTCGGTGGCATCGGCCAGGCCGGTGAAGCCGGCGGTTTCCAGCGTGGCGCGGGTGGCGGCGCAGACGCGCAGCTCCACGCCTTTTTCCTGGTAGATGCGGCACAGCGGCGGCAGCACCGCGGCCGCGATGTCGCGCGCGACCAGCAGCGTCTCCATGGTATTGCACGGTGCGTAGCGCTGGGTCTTGGCGTTGTCGCAGATGCGCACCGCCTTTTCCAGGTCGGCGGCGGTATCAATGAAGACGTGGCAGATACCGTCCAGATGCTTGATCATCGGCACCCGGGCTTCTTCCATCAGCCGTGCGATCAGGCTCTTGCCGCCACGCGGCACGATCACGTCGACGTATTCGGTCATGGTGATGAGCCGGCCCACGGCGGCGCGGTCGGTGGTCGAGATCACCTGCACCGCTTCGGGCGGCAGGCCGGCGGCGGCCAGGCCCTCGGCCACCAGGGCGGCCAGCGCGGTGTTGGAGTCGATGGCTTCGGAACCGCCGCGCAGGATAGTGGCGTTGCCCGACTTCAGGCAGAGCGCGGCGGCATCGATGGTCACGTTGGGCCGCGACTCGTAGATGATGCCGATCACGCCCAGCGGCACGCGCATCTGTCCCACCTGGATGCCGGTGGGGCGGAATTTCATATTGCTGATCTCGCCGATCGGGTCCGCCAGCGCGGCGATCTGCTCGAGGCCGGCGGCCATGGTGTCGATGGCCTTGTCAGACAGCGTCAGGCGGTCGATGAAGGCAGCGTCCTGGCCGTTGGCGCGGGCACGCTCGACATCGCCGGCATTCACCGTCTTCAGGTGGGCGGCGTCGCGACGGATGGCCGCGGCGATGGTCAGCAGCGCGCGATTCTTGTCGGCGGTGGAGGCGCGCGCCATGGCGCGCGAGGCGGCGCGGGCCTGCTGGCCAACGCGGTCCATGTACTGCGTGAGATCGAGCTCGTTCATATTCCTGGCCAGGCGATCCGGCCCTCAATGCTTGGTTTCTTGTCGGCAACGGCTGGCAAAATCCTGCAATGCAGGCAGATGCGAACCGTCGCGCGCTGCTGCGCCGCCGCTTACCTGGCGATGGTGAGTGCCAGTTGCAGCAGGCCATCCCAGGGTTCGGCCGGCATGCCTTCGGCGCGCAGGCCCTTGACCTGCCGGTCCAGTTTGGCGGCCATCCCCAGTGCGGATTCGAGTTGCGCCAGCGAGAGGCGCTGCGCGGCCTGCGGTACCAGCTTCTCGCGCACGCCCCAGACACGCAGTTCGCGCATCAGGACGCCGCTCGGCTTGCCTGCCGCCAACCCTTGCCGGACCTTGGATAATACGCGAATTTCCTCGGTCAGCGCCCACAGCACCAGCACCGTGGCCTCGCCCTCGCCGCGCAGCCCTTCCAGCATGCGCACCAGCCGCGGCACGTCGCCGCCGAGCATGGCTTCGGAGAGCTTGAAGACGTCGTAGCGGGCCACATTGAGCACCGCATCGTGCACCTGCTCGAAGGTCAGCGAGCCGGCGGGATAGAGCAAGCCAAGCTTCTGGATTTCCTGGTGGGCGGCCAGCAGGTTGCCTTCGACCTTGTCGGCGATGAACTGCAGCGCCCTGCGCCCCGGCTCGCCGGGCTCAACGCGCTGCTGCTGCAGCGCGAGCCGCTCGCCGACCCAGGCCGGCAGCCGGCTGCGGTCGATGGAGTCGACCTTGATTGACACCCCGGCGGCGTCCAGCGCCTGGAACCAGGCCGATTTCGCCGTAGCGAAATCCAGCCGCGGCAGCGTGATCAGCATGACCACGTCCGGCGAGGGATGAGCGGCCACGGCGCGCAGCGCCTCGCCACCGTCCTTGCCGGGCTTGCCGGAGGGAATCCGCAATTCGACGATCTTGCGGTCGCCGAACAGCGACATCGATTGCTGCGCCTGGACCACCTGACCCCAGTTGAAGCCACGTTCGGACGACAGCACCTCGCGCTCCGTGAAGCCGGACTCGCGCGCCGCCTGGCGCAGGCGGTCGACCGCCTCCAGCACCAGCAGGTGCTCGTCGCCGTGCACCACGTAGAGCGGCGCCAGGCCGCGTCCCTTGGCCGTGCGCAGGTGCGCTTCGAGTCCGTCGAGCTTGAGCTGCATGCGGTGCGCTTGTTCCTCTGTCCTTGCCGTGTCGGGTTCTCTGGGCGGCGCTTGCGCGCGGCTCAGATCGTCTTGACCGCGCTCAGCCGGCGAATCAGCTGCTGCACGATATCGCGCTGCATATCGCGGTAGAGCTGCTGCTCTTCGTAATCCTTGGCCAGCGCGTTAGCTTCGTTGTAGGTCAGGTCACGCGTGAGCACCAGTTGCGAAGGCGCGATCAGCTCCTGGCCCCCAGCATCGCGCAAGCGGAAGGTGAAGCGCTGCGTCAGGCGGTATTCGCGCACCACGCCGGCAGTGGTGATCGACAACACGGTCTTGGTACGCGTGTCCTGCAGCACATCGAGCAAGGCATCCGCGTCTTTCGGATCAGACACGATCTGCGTGTCCGAGCCGTTGCGGATGGCGCGGCGCAGATCGGAGCCCATCAGCGTATTGGCCGGAATGCTCAGGTAAAGCCGCTTGAAAGCAAAATCCGCATTGCCGCGCATGTGAAAGCCGCAGCCGCCCAGCAGGCTGGCCGCCAGCAGCGCGGCCAGGACCTTGCGGCGGCCCTGCCTCGGTCGATCCAGCTTCTGTCCATCCATATGGGCAGCTCCCTTGTAGGCTTGGTCAGCGCTCTTTAAAGCACCACGTTGACGAGGCGGCCCGGGACCACCACGATCTTCTTCGGCGCAGCGTCGTTGGCGAACTTGGCAACGATCTCGCTGGCGGCGGCCATGGCCTCGATGGCGGCACGATCGGCATCCGCCGGCACCGTCAGGCTGCCGCGCACCTTGCCGTTGACCTGCAGCACCAGTTCGAGCTCGCTGCGCACCAGCGCGGCTTCATCGACCTGCGGCCAGGCGGCGTCGAGCAGGTCGCCGTACTGCGTGGCGTAGCCGAGCTCCTGCCACAGCCCGTGGGTCACGTGCGGCACCACCGGGTACAGTACGCGCAGCAGGATGCCGAAGCATTCGCGGCGCGCGGCCGGGGAAGCCTGCTTGGCGTCCTCCAGCGCGTTGAGCATCTTCATGGTGGCGGACACCACGGTGTTGTACTGGATGCGCTGGTAGTCGTAGTTGGCCTGCTTGAGCACGCCGTGGATCTCGCGGCGCAGCGCGCCATCGGCGTCGCCCGACGTCGCGGCATTGCCGGCCGCGGCAATCGCCCCGGCATTGGCATAGCCGTAGTTCCACACGCGGCGCAGGAAGCGCGAAGCGCCTTCCACGCCCGAGCCGCTCCACTCGAGCTGCTGCTCGGGCGGCGCGGCGAACATGACGAACAGGCGCGCGGTGTCGGCGCCGTACTGGTCGATCAGCGCCTGCGGGTCGATGCCGTTGTTCTTGGACTTCGACATTTTCTCGACACCGCCGATCACCACCGGCTGGCCGTCGGCCTTGAGGACGGCGCCCAGCGGGCGGCCGCGCTCATCGGTGCTGACCTCGACCTCGGCCGGGTTGTACCAGGTCTTCTTGCCGGCCGCGTCTTCGCGGTAGTACGTGTCATTGAGCACCATGCCCTGCGTGAGCAGGTTGGTGAACGGCTCATTGAACGTGACCAGGCCCATGTCGCGCATGACCTTGGTCCAGAAGCGGGCGTACAGCAGGTGGAGGATCGCGTGTTCGATGCCGCCGATGTACTGGTCCATCGGCATCCAGTAGTCGTTGCGGCCGTCGACCATGGTGGCCGCATCCGGGCAGGTATAGCGCATGTAATACCAGCACGAATCGATGAAGGTATCCATGGTGTCGGTCTCGCGACGCGCCGGCTTGCCGCACGACGGGCAGGTGCACGCGAGGAAACGCGGATCCTTGGCCAGCGGGTTGCCGGTGCCGTCCGGCACCAGGTCTTCGGGCAGCACCACCGGCAGGTCCTGCTCGGGCACCGGCACCACGCCGCAGTCCTCGCAATGGATCAGCGGGATCGGCGTGCCCCAGTAACGCTGGCGCGAGATGCCCCAGTCGCGCAGGCGCCAGGTGATCTTCTTCTCGCCCAGGCCCTTGGCGCCGAGGTCCGCGGCAATGGCTTCCACCGCCGCCTGGTAGCCGAGGCCGTCGTACTTGCCGCTATGGATACAGGTGCCGTGCTCCTTGTCGCCGTACCATTCCTGCCAGGCTTCAGTCGAGAAGGCCTGGCCCTTGACGTCGACGACTTGCCTGATCGGCAGGCCGTACTTGTTGGCGAAGGCAAAGTCGCGTTCGTCATGCGCGGGCACGCCCATCACGGCGCCGTCGCCATAGCTCATCAGCACATAGTTGCCGACCCAAACCTCGACCTGCTCGCCGGTGATGGGGTGCACCACCTTCAGGCCGGTGGGCATGCCCTTCTTTTCCATGGTCGCCATATCGGCTTCCATGACCGAGCCGTGCTTGCACTCGTCGATAAAGGCGGCCAGCTCGGGATTGGCGGCGGCGGCATGGGTGGCGAGCGGATGCTCGGCGGCGACCGCGCAGAAGGTCACGCCCATGATGGTGTCCGCGCGCGTGGTGAACACGTAGAGCTTGCCGTCGCCGATCAGCTTACCGTCATCGTCGGCGATGGCATGCGGGAAGGCGAAGCGCACGCCCACGCTCTTGCCGATCCAGTTCTGCTGCATGATCTTGACGCGCTCGGGCCAGCCCAGGCTGTCGAGATCGCCGAGCAGTTCCTCGGCGTAGTCGGTGATGCGCAGGTAGTACATCGGGATCTCGCGCTTTTCAACCAGCGCGCCCGAGCGCCAGCCGCGCCCGTCGATGACCTGCTCGTTGGCCAGCACGGTCTGGTCGACCGGATCCCAGTTCACCGTACCGGTCTTGCGATAGGCAATGCCCTTTTCCAGCATCTTGAGGAACAGCCACTGGTTCCAGCGGTAGTAGTCCGGGCTGCAGGTGGCAACCTCGCGCGACCAGTCGATGGCCAGGCCCATCGACTGCATCTGGCGCTTCATGTAGGCGATGTTGTCGTACGTCCAGGCCGCCGGCGCCACGCCGTTATTGAGCGCGGCGTTTTCCGCCGGCATGCCGAACGCATCCCAGCCCATCGGCATCAGCACGTTGTGCCCGTTCATGCGCAGGTGGCGCGCCATCACGTCGTTGATGGTGTAGTTGCGCACATGCCCCATATGCAGCTTGCCCGACGGGTACGGCAACATCGAGCACGCATAGAACTTGGGCTTCTCGCTGCCGTCGGCCAGCTTCGCCTCTTCCGATACGCGGTAGGCATCAATGGCTTGCCAGTGTTGCTGGGCGGCTTGTTCAACGGCTGAGGGAAGGTATTTGTCTTGCATATTCAGGACAACGGCAACTGCGTTGGCGTGCGAAAAGCGTGGAAAAGATAAGCGGCGGGCTGCCTTGCGGCGCCCGCCTGCGCTGGAACGGCGAAAGTGCCGATTATAACCGTCGGGGCTGACGTCGCAGGACGGACCCGGCGCCTTACTTCAGGCCCAGTACGTCCTGCATGTCGAACAGGCCGCTGGGCTTGTCGGCCAGGAAGCGCGCGGCGCGCAGCGCGCCGTCGGCATACGACTGGCGGCTGGACGACTTGTGCGTGATCTCGATGCGCTCGCCAATGCCGGCGAACATCACGGTGTGGTCGCCCACGATGTCGCCGCCGCGCACGGTGGCAAAGCCAATGGAGTTGGGATCGCGCGGGCCGGTATGGCCTTCGCGGGCAAAGACGCCGCAGGTATTCAGGTCGCGGCCCAGTGCCTTGGCCACCACCTCGCCCATCGCCAGCGCCGTGCCGGACGGCGCGTCCACCTTGTGGCGGTGGTGCGCTTCGATAACTTCGATGTCGTAGCCCGATGAAAGCAGCTTGGCGGCCACTTCCAGCAGCTTGAAGGTGGCGTTGACGCCAACGCTCATATTGGCGGCGAACACTACGCCGATACGCTTGGCAGCCTCGGCCACGGCGGCGCGGCCGGCGTCGTCAAAGCCAGTGGTGCCGATGATCATCTTCACGCCAAGGCGCGCCGCCACCGCCAGGTGCGCCAGCGTGCCCTCCGGCCGTGTGAAGTCGATCAGGCAGTCGGCACCGGCGAGGGCGGCTTCGATGTCGGCGGTAATCGTCACGCCGGTCGTGCGGCCCAGCAGCAACCCGGCATCCTGGCCCAGGGCCGGCGCGCCGGGCACATCCAGCGCACCAGACAGGGTCACGCCTTCAGTGGCGAGTACGTGTTCGATCAGCATGCGGCCCATGCGGCCGGAGGCACCTGCGATGGCGATATTCATGGCGTGTCAGCAGTCAAAAATAAGCCGGCCGCGTGGGCGGCCGGCATTGTCGGGCCAAACGGGTCAGTGGGTCGGGCTGGCAGCACCGGTCTCCGCGGCAGCCGACGATGCGGCCGCCTCGACGGACTTGCCTGCCGCCGGAGCGGTGGCGGCATCGGCTGGAGCGGCGGCTTCATTGGCCGCCGCGACGGGGGCGGCCGGGGTTGCCGCGGCATCGGAGGCCGGAGCGAGCGCATCGGTTTGCGGCTTCGGCGTCACTGCCTTGCCTGCCTGCATCGCTTTCATACCGTCGATTTCGGCGATCAGCTCGTATTCGGACGGCAACTCGTCACCGCCGAACTTGACGAGCTTGTCGCCATCGAAGAAGACCGTATAGCGACGTTGTTGCACCACCGGCGTATTGCCACGGCGGAACGAGAACACGTAGTCCCAGCGGTTGCCATGGAACACATCGGTCAGCAGCGGCGTGCCAAGCAGGAACTTGACCTGGTCGCGCGTCATGCCCTCGCGCAGCTGCGCGGCGGCTTCGCGCGAGACAAAGTTGCCTTGCACAATGTTGATACGATACGGCGTGATCGCGTTGGCGACCTTGCGCGACGTATTGTCATAGGTGGAGCACGCTGCCGTTAGCAGGGCAGCAGCCAGCACAGTAGTAACCAGCGTCGGACGCATGGCGGACGAACGGAATGAACGCATGTATCTCGCTTCTAGAAGGGAGAGAAAAGTGCCGATCCAGGCTCTAACGGGATATACCACGAGCCGGCTGCGGCGATAGAGCATCGCGAGCGCAGCCCAGGGAGGGTGGCCGCACCCCAGGTAACCGCCGGGGCGACTTTTGCCGCCAAAACCCTTATGATTCAACTATCCAGACATTGTACTCTAGGGAGTCACGCCCATGCCGAGTCCGGCGGACCTCAAAAATATCGGTCTTAAAGCGACCGTACCGCGCCTGAAGATCCTCGAGATCTTTCAGACCAGCGAGCAGCGCCACCTGAGCGCGGAAGATGTCTATCGCATCCTGCTCAACGAACAAATGGACATTGGCCTCGCTACCGTCTATCGCGTGCTGACTCAATTCGAGCAGGCGGGACTGCTGTCGCGCAACAACTTTGAATCCGGCAAAGCCATCTTCGAACTGAACGAGGGCAAGCACCACGACCACCTCGTGTGCATCGACTGCGGCCGCGTGGAGGAATTCTACGATTCCGAAATCGAGCGCCGCCAGCAAAGCATCGCCAGCGAACGCGGCTTCGCGCTGCAGGAGCACGCACTGTCGCTGTACGGCAACTGCACCAAGACTGACTGCTCGCACCGCCCGAAGCGTTAGCGCGCCGGCCACGACAACATAAAAAAACCGGCGCTCGCGCCGGTTTTTTTATTCTCAGGCCAATCTCAGGTTTCCTGCCGGTCCTGTTCGGCAACGATATGCAGGCCGCGCGCGGTGGCCGGCACGCCGACGAATTCGCCCACGACCTGGCGGAACAGCCCGCGCGCCCACACCAGCATGGGGTGGGTGTTGCGGCTGCGGTGCCAGAACATGTTCAGGCCCAGCGTGGTATTGAGCTCGGCCGGCAAGGGGAAGGCCTTGAGCCCATAGGTCTCGCAGGCCATGTCCTTGGTCAGCGCATTGACCGTGAAGATCATGTCGGTCTGCGCGGCCAACTCGGATTGCGCGCGCCAGGAATGCACCGTCAACGTTGCATTGCGCTTCAGTCCGCGCTGCTGCAGGGCGTAGTCGAGCGGGATCAGCGACGGCGCCGGGCGGCCATTGCCGCCCGAGTGCGCCATGAAGATATGCCCGCAATCGAGATACTGCTCGAGCGTGCAGGTGCCCTTGAGCACCGGATGGTTCTTGCGCGCACAAACCCAGAGGTTGAGCGAGGTAACCATCTCTTCCACGATCTCAGGATGCCGGGTCGGGAACGGCGAGAACGCCAGATCCAGCTCATTGCCGCGCATGGCGGCAACATCCGACTCCCAGGAATGCGATTCAACCAGCTTGATATGCAGTTCCGGCGCCAGTTGCTTGATGCGCAGGATGAAGCGGTTGAAGACCGTATCGCCCAGTTCGGCTGCAAAGCCGATATTCAGGGTGCCGGTGGCTACCGCGGGATCGAAGTTATCGGCGTCGCCCTCGTTGATCGAGGACCACAGATCCAGCATGTCGCGAATCTTCGGGCCCAGTTCCAGGGCTCGCGGCGTCGGCGTCAGGCCGTGCGGCACGCGGATGAAAAGAGGATCGTCAAAGATCTCGCGCAGGCGACCCAGCGAATGCGAGACCGCGGGCGCGGTCATATGCATTTTTTCCGCGACATAGGTCGCGTTTCGCTTGCTGAGCAACTCGGTAAAAATCACGAGCAGCTTGGTATCCACATTCACCATGATCTCGCCCAGGTTGGATTGGAGACTGCGAATGACTGGATCGTCACTTGCATTGGCTGCAAATCAGTATTTTCTAGCACTTTAGCAGTGTAAGAGCAAAGGCGGGAACGGAACAGGTATTCCGGGCCCGCCCTGGCTTTCCGGCCTGTGCGGATCCGCCTGCACACAGGCGGACAAAAAGCGGCATTCCGTGGAATGCCGCTTTTCTCGGCGCTAGCCAATCTGTTCCGACAAAGTTACTTGGCGACCACGCGGGCCATTTCCAGTACCTTGTTGGAATAGCCCCACTCGTTGTCGTACCAGCTCACGATCTTGACGAAGGTCGAGTCCAGCGCGATGCCGGCTTCCGCGTCGAAAATCGAGGTACGCGCATCGCCGCGGAAATCGGTGGCGACCACCTTGTCTTCGGTGTAGCCCAGCACGCCCTTGAGCGCGCCCTGGCTCTGCGCCTTCATTTCGGCGCAGATCTCGGCGTAGGTTGCGCCCTTTTCCAGCTCAACGGTCAGGTCGACCACCGACACGTCGGAGGTCGGCACGCGGAACGACATGCCGGTCAGCTTCTTGTTCAGCTCGGGGATCACCACGCCCACTGCCTTGGCGGCGCCGGTGCTCGACGGGATGATGTTTTCCAGGATGCCGCGGCCACCGCGCCAGTCCTTGTTGGACGGGCCGTCAACGGTCTTCTGCGTGGCGGTGGTGGCGTGCACGGTGGTCATCAGGCCGCGCTTGATGCCCCATTTGTCGTTCAGCACCTTGGCGACCGGCGCCAGGCAGTTGGTGGTGCAGCTGGCGTTGGAGATGATCGCCTCGCCCTTGTACGTGTCGTGGTTCACGCCGTACACGAACATCGGGGTGTCGTCCTTCGACGGGGCCGACATGATCACCTTCTTGGCGCCCGCGTCGATATGCTTCTGCGCGCCTTCCTTGGTCAGGAAGATGCCGGTGGACTCGATCACCACGTCGGCGCCGATCTCGCCCCACTTCAGTTCGGACGGGTCCTTGACGGCGGTCAGGCGGATCTTCTTGCCGTTGACGATCAGCGTGTTGCCGTCGACCGACACTTCGCCGTCGAAGCGGCCGTGCACCGAGTCGTACTTCAGCATGTAGGCCAGGTAGTCGGGCTCGAGCAGGTCATTGATGCCAACGACTTCGATTTCCTTGAAGTTGGCGGCGGCTGCGCGGAACACCATGCGCCCGATGCGGCCGAAGCCGTTGATGCCGATCTTGATGGTCATGTTTATCTCCTGAGTAGGCTAACGATCGATGGATGCGGGAAAGCGTCTGCCGGCCCGCGCGGCCAACTCGACCGCTGCTCGGGCCGGGGAATACCTGTTACTGACCGAGCGTGTCGCGCACGGTGCGCACGACGTTCTCGACCGTGAAGCCGAAGTGCTTGAACAATACGCCAGCGGGAGCCGATTCGCCGAAGGTGTCGATGCCCACCACGGCCTGGACCTGGTATTTCCACCAGAAATCCGTCACGCCGGCTTCCACCGCCACGCGCGGCACGCCTGCCGGCAGCACCGATGCCTTGTAGGCGGCATCCTGCTTGTCGAACACCGTCGTCGCCGGCACCGAGACCACGCGCACGTGCACGCCGTCGGCRGCCAGCTGSTCGGCAGCGCCCACRGCCAGGCCCACTTCSGAGCCGGTGGCGATGATCACGGCATCCGGACGGCCGGTCCTGGCATTGGTGCCGTCGCGCAGCACATAGCCGCCGCGCGCGATATTGGCGCGGGTCGCATCGTCGCGCTTCTGGAACGGCAGGTTCTGGCGGCTGAAGATCAGGCAGCTCGGCCCATTCTCGCGGCGCACGGCCTGGGCCCAGGCCACTGCGGTCTCGGTGGTGTCGGCGGTACGCCACACGTCCATGTTGGGGATCAGGCGCAGGCTGGCAACGTGTTCGATCGACTGGTGGGTCGGGCCGTCTTCGCCCAGGCCAATGGAGTCGTGGGTGAACACGAACAGCGTGCGGATCTTCATCAACGCCGCCATGCGCAGCGCGTTGCGGCTGTAGTCCGAGAAGGTCAGGAAGGTGCCGCCGTAGGGAATGTAGCCACCGTGCAGCGTGATGCCGTTCATGATGGCGCTCATGCCGAACTCGCGCACACCGTAGTTGATATGGTTGCCCCAGGCATCGGCGCGCACTGCCTTGCTGCCCGACCAGTTAGTCAGGTTGGAGCCGGTCAGGTCGGCCGAGCCGCCCAGGAATTCCGGCAGCACCGGGGCGAGCGCCTCGATGGTGTTCTGGCTGGCCTTGCGGGTGGCGATCGTTTCGGCCTTTTCCTCGCACTTGGCCAGGAATGCGTCCACGGCAGCGTCGAATGCGCCGGGCAGCTCGCCACGCATACGGCGCTGGAATTCGCCGGCTTCATACGGGAAACGCTCGGCATAGGCCTCGAACAGCGCGTTCCAGGCCTTCTCCAGCGAACCGCCGCGGGCCTTGCCATCCCATGCCGTATAGACTTCGGCCGGCAGTTCGAACGGTGCGTGGGCCCAGCCCAGCGCTTCACGCGTGGCCAGGATCTCAGCGCCGCCAAGCGGCGCACCATGCACATCGTGACCACCTTCCTTGTTGGGCGCGCCCTTGCCGATCAGGGTACGGCAGCAGATCAGGGTCGGACGATGGCTGAACTTGGCTTCGGCGATGGCTGCGTCGACGGCGGCGGCATCATGGCCGTCCACCGCGCGAATCACATTCCAGCCATAGGCTTCGAACCGCTTCGGGGTATCGTCGGCAAACCAGTGCACGACATCGCCGTCGATCGAGATGCCGTTGTCGTCCCACAGCGCGACCAGCTTGTTCAGTTTCAGCGTACCGGCCAGCGAACAGGCTTCGTGGCTGATGCCTTCCATCAGGCAGCCGTCGCCCAGGAACACATAGGTGTGGTGATTGACGATATCGAAGCCGGGACGGTTGAATTCCTCGCCCAGCAGGCGCTCTGCCAGCGCCATGCCGACTGCGTTGGTGAGGCCCTGGCCCAGCGGGCCGGTGGTGGTCTCGACGCCCGGCGTGATGGCGTATTCCGGGTGGCCGGCGGTCTTGCTGTGCATCTGGCGGAAGTTCTTCAGCTCTTCCAGCGGCAGGTCGTAGCCGGTCAGGTGAAGCAACGCATAGAGCAGCATCGAGCCGTGGCCGTTGGACAGCACGAAGCGGTCGCGATCAGCCCACTGGGGGTTGGTCGGGTTATGCTTCAGATGGCGGCCCCACAGCGCCACCGCGATATCCGCCATACCCATCGGCATGCCTGGGTGGCCTGAATTGGCCTGCTGGACGGCGTCCATGGCCAGGACGCGGATGGCGTTGGCCATGAGTTGGACGGGCTGCGAAGCGTGCGGACTGGCGGCGGGATGAGCGAGGTGAGACATGCGGCGGGAACCTGGCGGCGGGAAAAGCGCGATTTTACCAGAAGGAAAGGCCGAATCCGGGCACCCGGCGGCCCCGGCCGGCGGCCATCTGCAATGGACCGAATGGCTCTCCCCCGGCATCGGCACCACCCTGGGCCAGATTCGGCTGCTGGCGGCGGTGCGCTCGCCGTACCAGCAGATCGAGATTGGCGAGAATGCCCGCTTTGGCCGGATCTTCCGCCTCGATGGCCGCGTCATGTGCGCCGAAGCGGATGCCTTTATCCAGCATGAACTGATGGTGCACCCCATGGCCGTGGCTCATGGCGCGGCACGTTCGGCGCTGGTGGTCGGCGGCGGCGACGGCGGCTCGGCGCGTGAACTGCTGCGCCTGCCATTCATGCGCGAAGTGGTGGTGGCCGAACTCGATCCGGAGGTCGTGACGCTGGCCCGGGCCTGGCTCGATGGTATCCACCAGGGCGCCTTCGACGATCCGCGCGTGCACCTCGCCATTGGCGATGCCTTGGGCTTGATGGAAGCCTTCGGCCGTGCCGGGCGGCGGTTCGACCTGATCGTGTTCGACCTTACGGAGGCCGACGATGGCAGCCCGGCGGCGGCCCTCTTCTCCGCCCACGGCCTGCAAGCCGCCAGGCGCTGCCTGGCGCCGGGCGGCGCGCTGTCCCTGCAACTCGGCCCGCCGGAGCACCGCCCCGACCCGGTTCGCGTGCTCTGCGCAAGATTGCGCCAGTGCTTCGCCCAGGTCCAGCCCCTCAGCGCCTTTATCCCGGTGCACGGTGCATCATGGGCCATCGCGCTGGCCAGCGACGCGCTGGACGTGCGCGGCACCGGCACCGCGCTGCTCGGCGAGCGGCTGCGCGCCTGGAAACTGGAACGGACCCTGCGCTGCTACCACGCGGCGCTCCACCCGGCCTTGTTCACCCTTCCCCGCCACCTGCAAGCGCTTTTCGACAGCGCCGGCGCACCCGCGTAAGATGCTCATTCGCACCGCGAGTCTTGCCGCCGCGGCAAGCCCCGCGCGGCTTCCCGTAACCAGGAGACGATCATGACAAGACCGGCCAACACCCCCTGGCTCACGCCCTACCTGACGGTGGGCAACGGGCGCAGCGCGCTCGACTTCTACCACCGCGCCTTCGGTTTCAGCGCGGGGAACGTGGTCGACGAAAACGGTGTGCCGACCCACGCCGAGATGCACTACCGGGGAGAACTGGTGGTGATGTTCGCGCCCGAAGGCGCCTGGGGCAGTACCGCGCGTACGCCCAGCTCGCTCGGCGTCGAATGCCCGCAGACGTTCTACGTGTACTGCGACGATGTCGATGCCATGTACGCGCGCGCTGTCGCCGCCGGCGCGGTCAGCCTGATGGCGCCCGACGACCAGTTCTGGGGCGACCGCTATTGCATGGTCAAGGATCCCGACGGTTACCGTTGGGGATTCGCCAAACCGTTGGACAAGGCCGCCGGCGAAGATAAGGACGGACCCACCTGATGCCGCCGCGCTTTTTTATCGATTCCGCTCTGGCCACCGAGACCGACATGCCACTGCCCGAAGCGGTAGTGCGGCATGTCCAGGTACTGCGGCTCAACCCGGGCGACGACATCACCCTGTTCGACGGGCGCGGCGGCAGCCATGCCGCCACCCTGGTCGAGATTGGCAAGCGCCATGCGCTGGCGCGAATCCGCGACCACGATCCGTCTGAGGCCGAGCCACCCTTCCGCGTCACGCTGGCGCAAGGACTGGCCGGCGGCGACAAGATGGACTGGCTGATAGAGAAAGCCGTCGAGCTCGGCGTGGCGGCGATCCAGCCGCTGCAGGCGGCACGTTCGGTGGTCCGGCTCTCGGCAGAGCGCGCGCAGAAGCGCCACGCGCACTGGCAGGCGCTGGTCGAGGCGGCATGCGAGCAATGCGGACGCAATCGCTTGCCCGAGGTCGCACCGGTGGCTAACTTGGAATCATGGCTGGGGCTGCAGGCGAACCCGGCGGCGGCCCGGGGCGCACGGTTGCTGATCACGCCGCGCGCCTCGCAGTCGCTGGTATCGTTTGCCGCGGAGCAGCGTGGCGCGCTGCTGGACACCGGCGTGACGCTGCTGATCGGACCGGAAGGCGGACTCGCGCCGGACGAGGAAGCTGCGGCGCTGCACGCAGGTTTCACGGGCGTGTCACTCGGGCCGCGCATCTTGCGTACCGAGACTGCCGGGCTCGCTTGCCTGGCCGTGCTCAACGCGGTATTGGGCGGATTTTGACGGCATCCGGGCTATCCCGGCCCGGCGCCACACTCACCGGAAGGAGTCGATCATGGGACTACTCGATAGCGTGCTGGGCGGAGTGCTCGGGCAGCGCGGCGGCGGCGAAAGCGGCGCTGGCGGCCTGAACCCGAAGATGATGATGGCGCTCGGGCTGCTGGCCATGCTGGCGATGCGCCATAAAGGCGCCGAAGGCAGTCCCGGGGCGGAACATGATCCGGCCGATCCGGCCGCCGGCGTCGGTGGACTTGGCGGGCTTGGCGGCCTCGGTGGGTTGCTCGGCGGGCTGTTGGGTGGTGCGGGTGGCGGCGCCGCGGCTGGCGGCGCGCCTGGTGGCCTCGATCTCGGCGGATTGCTGGGCGGCCTGCTTGGAGGCCAGGGGCAGCAGGGCGCTGGCGACGCGCCCGCACTGGGCGCGGCGGCGGGCGGCATCGGCGCCTTGCAGCAGGTCCTGGCGCAGGCTGGCCTGGGCGAGCAGATCAATTCCTGGATCGGCACCGGGGCCAATCAGCCCGTCTCGCCGTCCGCGCTGGCCGGCGCCCTCGGCGGCACTGGCGCGCTGGAGAGCCTGGCCAATTCGACCGGCATGTCACAGGATGATGTAGCCGCCCACCTTAGCGAAGGTTTGCCGGAACTGATCGACAAGCTCACGCCGCAAGGCCAGATGCCGCCGGCGGCATAACACCGGCGCCGCGCCGGCAAAGCAAAAGGCCCGCTGCAAGCGGGCCTTTGTCATCCTGTTTTTCCTGTGGGCGGCGGGCGCTCAGGCGAAAGAGTAGAACACGCGGAACTGCACCTTGCGCTCGGCCCAGAACTCGGCAGCGTCGCGGAAGACATCGAGCAGGACCTCGCGCCCTTCCTTGTCGAATTTCTGCGCGATGGGCAGGCCTTCCAGCACGATCACGAAACCGGGCTGCGCGCCCGCCTTGTGGATCAGGTCGGTCAGGCAATCGGCCAGCGCATCGAAATTCTTCCCGAAATGCTTGGGAAACAGGAAATTGGTGGCGATGGTTTCCAGCACCTCTGCCTTGCTCTGGCAGTGCGCGCAGTTCGCGTAGAGGAAATGCTGGCCCAACTCCGCCGCCGCCTGTGCAAGCTCGGGCACGCGAAACGCGCGAATCGACTGGACGATGTTCGGACGCACCGTCTTGAACAGGTTCATGGCTCCCTCTTGGCTGCCGTCAGTGCCGGCTGCGGGAACGGGTGCGAGCGGCGGTTGGTGCGAGAGCTCGTTGCGAGGCATCATCAACACGTTGTCGTAAAGATTCTGGGCCTGGGTCTGGGCCCGGTGCCAGCCATCTCCGGCGCCGCGCTCTTCGCGGGCGGCAAGGGCGTCGCCCAATCCGAAAATGTCAGTCATCATTTGGCTATCCGTTTGAAACTGTTGTAGTGGTCGTCCGTGTAATAACAGTCGCTGGTGGCGCGTTGATCACCGCCACATACGATCCGCCTTGCTCCTCGATTCCGGCTGTTTGTTTTCACCGTGTATTCGCGGTAATAACCGCGCGACCTTTGCGGCAGGACGCGCTCGTAGTTGCCGAACCTCGAACCATCCTTGGCGTAGAGAAACGGGCCACCCGCTTCGATACGTTCCAACGTCAACTGTGCCTCGTTGGGCAACTGCTGTACCGCGATGGTTCCCGTGCCATCATCGATCGCCTGACGCGCCAGCACAGGCTGGGCCAACGCGCACGAAACCGCCACGCCTGCCAGCACCCGGCTTGCCACTCGCGCCAGACCGGCGGCTGAAATCCATTGTGATGCGCGCTGCGTCAAAGGAATCTGGGAACCCACGTTGCTTGTCTTGATCTGGGGGCGCCAACAAAATTGGCAAGGGATCGTTGCGCGGCTGCCACGCCACCTCAACTGCCCTTTGTGCCTGCACCCCGGACGGCCTGCGCGAATACCGGCGGCATCGTTGCGAGTAACGAGCGCCTACTTCAAAGGCATAAGGTTACGCCCATGCCAATAAATAATCAATCCCCGCCCCCCAGGCGGGTGGAAAACTTCAATTGTTTCAATGTGTTAATAGGATGTGTGCACACACTGACCACCTCGCGCGAGCGATAAAAAAGCCGGGCAAGCCCGGCTTTTCAAGACTGACAGCGGCTTAGCGCTTGGCGGCCGCGTCAACCACCACCAGCGACGTCATATTGACGATACGCCGCACCGTCGCCGACGGCGTCAGGATGTGCACCGGCGCCTTGACCCCGAGCAGGATCGGTCCGATCGCCACATTGTTGCCCGCCGCGACCTTGAGAAGGTTGTAGGCGATGTTGGCCGC
>NZ_JBFTNE010000098.1:0-33601 GCF_056397325.1 Cupriavidus sp. 05N39 | reverse complement strand
GTCTTTACTTGTATCGACGTTGAGAATCCGGTAGTTCCCATTTAGCTGGATCTCGTCGGCAGCGGCCCGTCGAACCGCGACGACGTCTCGGGCATCGTCGTTCTTTAGCAACACTCCATTGAGGTCGATGGTATCCGCATCGGAAATACCTCGGAGCAAGCTCACAGTCGCACTTTGCGCGTCATCAACGACAAGGGCAAAGCGCTGGTCCGAGGCAACTGCCTTCCCGAAGGCCGAGATAGCCTCTTCCTCCTCGCCGGTGATGGGGACCAGTTGGTCCGCCTCAACATCAGTGGTGCTGATCTTCGCCTGTGAGTTCAGGTATGCCTTCGACATCGAAGTGGCAGCCCAGAGACTTGCCCCCACGATGCCAAAGATCACACGCTTTTGCGGTGCCTGCTTTCCGGCTAGGTCGGTGACGAGTTTCTGAGCGAACTCGGAAAGGTCGACCTCAATGATCGAACTTCCCTGCTTTACCTTCGCCTTGAACTCGAGTTCTTTCCGCTCGGCATCCTTAAGGTGGCGGGCGTCCGGTTGGTCAAGGACTAAGTTGGCGTAGGTGCGATTCACACCATGCTGAACATTCAGCAACCCCTCCATGAGGCTTGGGGTGATCGTGCTGTCGTAGCCCTCTCCCTTCAAGGTGATCTGAATCTTCGGCCAGTCCTTAAACACGACATTGGCGTTGTCACCGAGTTGGTCTTCGAGGGCACGCTTTAGAAGCATCAGCGCGTCTTTTTCGTTACCTACGACGATTTCAGGCAAGTGCACCCCCTAGGTCGGCCACGTGACAACGCAGAACGCGGCGAATCTTGGATGACATCCAAGATGTGCCCGCCGCGCGCTGAGCCACACATGAGAAAAGCCCACGTAACCGATTGATTACGTGGGCTCTAATTTGGTCGGGGCGAGAGGATTTGAACCTCCGACCACCTGCACCCCATGCAGGTACGCTACCAGGCTGCGCTACGCCCCGAAAGAAAAAGATTATATCAGACGCTTTTCAATATTGGCTAGTCCTTGCTGCACTTTTTATTCGTGCTTCGCGATCTGCTGAAGCTGCGCGAGCAAGTGCTGGATTTCCACGAGTTCGTTGCGCAGATTGTTCAGGTCGAGCGAGAAAACCGGTGCTTCATCCGCAGCCGCTGCAGCAAGCGCTTGCTCGTCCTCCGCGGACGCATGGCTGTGCTGGCGCCCTTCGTCGAGGCGATTGCGGGCGCCATTGATCGTAAAGCCCTGCTCATAAAGCAGGTCGCGGATGCGTCGGATCAGCAGGACTTCATGATGCTGGTAGTAGCGCCGGTTACCACGCCGCTTGACGGGCTTGAGCTGCGTGAACTCCTGCTCCCAGTAGCGCAGCACATGCGGCTTGACGGCGCAAAGCTCGCTGACTTCGCCAATGGTGAAGTAGCGTTTGGCGGGAATCGGCGGCAACAAGATGCGTTCGCTGGATCTTTCCGACATACGGTCAATGGGCGGGCTTCAGGCCGTACCGGGAGAGGTTGTGGTGTCCGCGCGGGATAGCGCGCGGACAAACGAGACAAGCAGGATAACGAGTGCTCGCGCTACTGGCAAACGATCAGCCGGCCACCGCCACCAGGCCGGCCCGCTCTTCCACCAGACCCTTGAGCTTCTGGCTGGCATGGAAGGTCACCACGCGTCGTGCCGTGATGGGAATGATCTCGCCGGTCTTGGGATTGCGGCCGGGACGCTGAGGCTTGTCGCGCAACTGGAAATTACCGAAGCCGGAGAGCTTGACGCTGTCGCCATGCTCCAGCGCTTCGCGGATCACGTCGAAGAAGGCTTCGACCATATCCTTGGATTCGCGCTTGTTGAGACCGACCTGGTCGAACAGCATTTCGGCGAGCTCGGCCTTGGTCAGGGTCGGCACCTCGGCAACGCGGGCGTCGGACGTCTCGTCATCATGGGAGGCTGCCTGCCGGTCGCCTGCCCCGCCCATTGCTGCGGCCATGAGATACGCTTGTCGATCGTTCATTGTCATTCAGTGTGGCGATCCGCCCGGATGCGGAAGTCCGGGCGCTCCATTGTCATGTCAGCTGGTGGATCAGCCGCGCATCCGCGCCTGGAATGCAGCGCTGGCGGCTTCGACCATGCAACGTACCGCGCTATCGACGGTTTCGTCCTGGAGGGTCGCCCCAGTATCTTGCAAGGTCACGCGGAACGCAAGGCTTTTCTCGTCTGCGCCAATGGCTGCCGAAGCCGCCTTCGGACGGAACTCGTCGAACAGCACCAGGCTCTGGCAATAGCGGGCGGAGCCTTGTTTTTCCAGGGCTTCGCGCATGGCGTCCAGCAGGTCCTGCACGCGCACCGACTGCTTCACCACCAGTGCCAGGTCGCGTACGGCGGCCGGGAACTTGGAGATTTCGGTGTAGCCGGGCAGGCCTACTTCACGCAGTGCCTGCAGGTCCAGCTCGAACACAACCGGCGCTTGCGTCAGTTCGTACTCCTGCAGCCAGCGCGGATGCAGTTCGCCGATCACGCCGGCCACCTTGCCGTCGATCACGACTTGCGCGGCGCGGCCTGGGTGCAGCGCGGGATGCGATACCGGCTCGAAGCGCGCGACGCGCGGGAACAGCAAGGCTTCGACATCGCCCTTGACGTCGAAGAAGTCCACCGGGCGGGTGGCGATGCCCCACTGCTCCTCGAAGGCCGGGCCGTAGGCAATGCCGCCGGCAACCATCGGCTGGCGATAGCCGGCCACCGTCAGGCCGCCATCGGCAACCGAGGCGTCGCGATGGAACACGCGGCCCACTTCGAACATCCGCACGCGCGATGCCTTGCGGTTGAGGTTGTAGCGCACCTTGTCGAGCAGGCCGCCGATCAGCGTGGAACGCATCACCGCCAGCTGGCTGGCGATCGGGTTCAGCAGGCGGATCGGGTTGTCGTTGCTGGCAAAGTCGCGCTCCCACTTCTCTTCGACGAAGGCGAAGTTGATCACCTCCTGGTAGTCGCGCGCGGCAATTGCGTGGCGCACGACATGGGTCGAGCGGCGTGCTTCGTCGGTCGGGCGCATCTCGCTTTCGGCGATCGGCGGACGTGCCGGGATACGTTCGAAGCCGTAGATGCGGGCCACTTCCTCGATCAGGTCTTCCTCGATCTCGATGTCGAAGCGATAGCTCGGCGGAGTGACCACGAACACTTCGCCGTCCGCACCCTGCTCGCGGGTGAACGGCAGCTGCAGACGCAGAAACACGTCGGCGATGACCGCGGGCGACAGCTCGATGCCGAGCACGCGCTCGGCGCGCGCCACACGTAGGCGCACCGGCTTGCGCTGCGGCAGGTTGACAACCTGGTCGTCGACCGGGCCGGCCTGGCCGCCGCAGATCTCGAGGATCAGCGCGCTGATGCGCTCGATATGCTCGACCGTGGTGGCGTAGTCCACRCCACGCTCGAAGCGATGCCCGGCATCGGTCGAGAAGTTGAAGCGGCGCGAGCGGCCCTGGATCGCTTCCGGCCACCAAAAGGCGGCTTCCAGGTAGATGTTGGTGGTGTCCAGCGTGACGGCGGTGCTGTCGCCGCCCATGATGCCCGCCAGGCTCTCGATCTCCTTGTCGTCAGCGATCACGCCAACCTGCTCGTCGAGCTCGACAGTATTGCCGTTGAGCAGCTTGAGCTGTTCGCCCTTGCGGCCCCAGCGCACATCCAGGCCGCCGTGGATCTTGTCCAGGTCGAACACATGGGAGGGACGGCCAAGTTCAAGCATCACGTAGTTCGAGATGTCGACCAGCGCGGAGATGCTGCGTTGCCCAGCCCGCTCCAGGCGCTGCACCATCCACGCCGGCGTGGCCGCGTGCGCGTTCACGCCGCGGATGACGCGGCCAGAGAAGCGCCCGCACAGGTCGGGCGCCGACACCTTGACCGGAAGCTTGTCGCTCAGCGTCACCGCTACCGGCTTCATGTCGGGCAGCCGGAGCTCGGCACCGGTCAGCGCGGCAACTTCACGTGCCACGCCGTGGATCGACAGGCAGTCTGCCTTGTTGGGCGTCAGCTTGATCACGAAGACCTGGTCATCAAGATCCAGATACTCGCGGATGTCCTGGCCGATCTTCGCATCTTCGGGCAGCAGCATCAGGCCGCCATGTTCTTCCGACAGCTTGAGTTCGCGCGCCGAGCACAGCATGCCGAAGCTATCGACGCCACGCAGTTTGCCGACCTTGATTTCAAACGGCTTGCCACCCGTCTCCGACGGCGGCAGCACTGCGCCAACCAGCGCGCACGGCACCAGGATGCCGGGCGCGACGTTGGGCGCGCCGCAGACGATCTGCAGGTTCTCGCCGGTGCCGGCATCGACCTGGCAAACGTTGAGACGGTCCGCGTTGGGATGGCGCTCGGTGGAAAGCACGCGCGCCACCACCACCTTGTTGAAAGGCGGCGCGACCGGGCCGACCTCTTCCACTTCCAGCCCGGCCATGGTCAGGCTGTGCGAGAGCGCATCGGTGGAAATCTTGTCGGGATTGACGAAACTGCGAAGCCAGGATTCCGAGAATTGCATGGCGCTTCTGATCCGGTAAGTATTCTGTTCTGTGGTGTCGGTGACGATGTGCTCGGGCGCGGCGGGCGCCTCAGGCGAACTGGCGCAGGAAACGCGCGTCGCCTTCGAAGAACAGGCGCAGGTCGTTGATGCCGTAGCGGAGCATGGTCAGGCGTTCGAGGCCCGAACCGAAGGCGAAGCCGATGTAGCGCTCCGGGTCCAGGCCCATATTGCGCAGCACATTGGGATGCACCTGGCCCGAGCCCGAAATCTCCAGCCACTTGCCGTTGCCGAAGGCCATGTCGATTTCCGCCGACGGCTCCGTGAACGGGAAGTACGAGGGGCGGAAACGCACCTGGATGTCGTCGCGCTCGAAGAACTTGCGCAGGAAGTCGGTGTACACGCCCTTGAGGTCGGCAAAGCTCACGTCCTCGCCGATCCACAGGCCTTCGACCTGGTTGAACATCGGCGAGTGCGTGGCATCGCTGTCGACGCGGTAAGTACGGCCCGGGCAGATCACCTTGATCGGCGGCATCTCGCGGCCCTTGTACTTCTCCACGTGCATGCGCGCGTAGCGCACCTGCATCGGGCTGGTGTGGGTACGCAGCAGCAGCAACTTGCCTTCGCTGTCGCGGCCGTCCACATAGAACGTATCCTGCATTGAACGGGCCGGATGGTTGTCCGGGTTGTTCAACGCGGTGAAGTTCATCCAGTCGGTTTCGATCTCGGGACCATCGGCCACGTCGAAGCCAACCGAGCCGAAGATCTGCTCCACCCGCTCCCATGTGCGCATCACCGGATGCAGGCTGCCGCGGGCAACCGCCCTGCCGGGCAGCGTCACATCGATGGCTTCTGCAGCCAGCCGCGCGTTCATCAGCGCATCGGCCAGTGCCTGGCGGCGTGCCTGCAGCGCGGCCTCGACCTGCTGCTTGGCCTGGTTGATGCGCGCGCCTTCGCTCTTGCGGGTTTCCGGGTCAAGCTTGCCGAGGCTCTTGAGCAGTTCGGTGAGCGCGCCGGTCTTGCCGAGAAAGCGGGCTTTTTCGTTTTCCAGCGTGGCGTTATCGTTGGCTGCGGCGAAGGCGGCCTGGGCGTCGGCGACGATTTGATCCGGATCCAGAGACATGGCGGCGGTCGGCGATAAATTTGGCGTCCGGGTCACGCAGGGCCCGGGCGTGGGTTGGCACTAGGTGCGATGTGGGTGCAGAGTCCGTGCGGCACCGGGGGCGGCGCGGGCTTCGTTTCGGATGTCGTCTTGCGGCGTGCGGTGGCACGATGCAAAACGGCATTCGAAATAAAAACGGGGCTYGGTGAGGAGCCCCGTTTCTGCAGGTCCGGCTGAATCGCCGCTGCAGCGACGGGCGCTGCTCGGGCAAATTCGGCGGAAATGCTGTCGACCTTGCGGTCGGTGCTTGCGCCCGGGGCGCCGCGCCAGGAACTAGCGCGGCATCCCGGAGCCGGCATCAGGCAACGGTGGCTTTCACCTGGTTGAGGATGGCGGCAAAGGCAGGCTTGTCATGAATAGCCATGTCCGACAGCACCTTGCGGTCCAGCTCAATCGAGGCCCTCTTCAGACCATTCATGAACACGCTGTAGGTCATGCCATGCTCACGCGAAGCAGCATTGATACGCGCAATCCAGAGAGCGCGGAACACGCGCTTCTTGTTGCGGCGATCGCGGTATGCGTACTGACCAGCGCGCATGACCGCCTGCTTGGCGATACGGTAGACRTTATTGCGRCGGCCGCGGWAACCCTTGGCAGCGACGATGACYTTCTTATGGCGGGCCCGTGCAGTGACCCCACGTTTTACTCGAGGCATGAAATGCTCCTTTCGTTTTCGTTAGGGTTATGCGTAAGGCATCATTGCGCGAACGGACTTCAGGTTCGTCTCATGGACGTCCTGGGTGCCGCRCAGTTGACGCTTGTTCTTGGTGGTCTTCTTGGTCAAGATGTGACGCTTGAAGGCCTGGCCACGCTTGAACGAACCATTCGGACGCGCAGTAAAGCGCTTGGAAGCGCTTTTCTTGGTCTTCATCTTCGGCATGAAAAACTCCAGCTTCTATGACATGCATGCAGGTGGCCAGCTGGCGCCAGCACTTGCAAAACCCGCWTCCACTTATTGTTGCGCGATGCCGCGGAGGCACCTGCGCCGCTTTCGCACGACACCGCGCCCGGAGGAATCCCCTCCGGGCCGCGGCGGCGCGCAAAAATCTTACTTCTTCTTCTTGGGAGACAGCACCATCACCATCTGGCGGCCTTCCATCTTCGGCATCTGCTCGACCTGGCCGACTTCTTCCAGATCCGCCTTCAGGCGTTCGAGCACACGTGCGCCGATTTCCTGGTGCGCCATCTCACGGCCGCGGAAGCGCAGCGTGATCTTGGTCTTGTCGCCGTCTTCAAGGAAACGCTTCAAGTTGCGCAGCTTGACGTTGTAGTCGCCATCATCCGTACCCGGCCGGAACTTGACTTCCTTGACCTGGATGATCTTCTGCTTCAGCTTGGCGTCGTGCGCGCGCTTGGCTTCCTCGTACTTGAACTTGCCGTAATCCATGATACGGGCAACCGGCGGCACCGCTGTCGGAGCGATTTCCACCAGGTCCAAGTCCTTATCCTCAGCCAGGCGAAGCGCGTCCATGAACTTGACGATGCCGAGCTGCTCATTATCAACCCCGACCAGGCGCAATTCGGGTGCGCTGATTTCGCGATTGATGCGATGACCTTTGTCTGTAGCGATGTTGCGTTACCTCAAGAAGACAAAAAACAAGCCGTGCTCATCCCATCAGGCTTTGCTGGAAACGTCCTGTTGCAGACGCTCCACAAACGCGGAGACGGGCATGACACCCAGATCCACGTTGCCACGGGCACGCACGGCCACTTGACTGGCATCCCGCTCCTTGTCGCCCACTACCAGCAGGTAGGGAATCTTCTGAAGGGAATGCTCGCGGATTTTATACGTAATTTTCTCGTTACGCAAATCCGCCTTTGCCCTAAATCCTTGTTTTTGCAGAAGTTGCACGACGTTTTCAGCATATTCCGCCTGGGAATCGGCAATATTCAGCACCACGACCTGCTCCGGTGCCAGCCAGGCGGGCAGCGCGCCGGCATGATTCTCCAGCAGGATGCCCAGGAAGCGCTCGAAAGAGCCCAGGATAGCCCGATGCAGCATCACCGGACGCTTGCGCGAGTTATCCTCCGAAACGTACTCGGCGTCCAGGCGCTCCGGCAGCACCAGGTCCAGTTGCAGCGTGCCGCATTGCCAGGAACGGCCGATTGCGTCCTTGATATGGTATTCCACCTTGGGACCGTAGAAGGCGCCCTCGCCCGGCAGTTCTTCCCACTCCACGCCGCAGGCGCGCATTGAACGCCTTCGCCTCCGCCACGATCTGCTCTTCCGTGCAGAAAATGTGCGCATCATCCTGCACAAAACCGCGTACGCGCATCAGGCCATGCAGTGCGCCCGAGGGCTCATTGCGATGGCAGGCACCGAACTCGGCGAGACGCAGCGGCAGGTCGCGATAGGAGCGCAGGCCATGGTTGAAGATCTGCACATGGCCGGGGCAGTTCATCGGCTTGATCGCGTAGTCGCGCTTTTCCGACTCCGTGACAAACATGTTCTCCTTGTAGTTCTGCCAGTGACCTGACTTTTCCCACAGCGAACGATCCATCACTTGCGGCGTACGTACCTCTTCATAGCCAGCCTGCGTCAGGCGGCCACGCATGTACTGCTCCACCGCCTGCCAAACCTGCCAGCCCTTGGGATGCCAGAACACCATGCCAGGCGCTTCCTCCTGCAGGTGGAACAGGTCAAGCAGCTTGCCCAGCTTGCGGTGGTCGCGCTTCTCGGCCTCCTCCAGCATGTGCAGGTAGGCTTCCTGATCTTCCTTCTTGGCCCAGGCCGTGCCGTAGATGCGCTGGAGCATCTCGTTCTTGGCGTCGCCGCGCCAGTAGGCGCCGGCCACCTTCATCAGCTTGAAGACCTTGAGCTTGCCCGTGGACGGCACGTGCGGACCACGGCAGAGGTCGACGAACTTGCCTTCGCGGTACAGGCCGATCTCCTGATCCTGCGGAATCGAGGCAATGATCTCGGCCTTGTACTTCTCGCCCATCGACTCGAACAGCTGCACGGCTTCGTCGCGGCTCCAGACCTCGCGCGTCACCTTCTCGTCCTTCTTGGCAAGCTCGGCCATCTTCTTTTCGATGGCAACCAGATCCTCGGGCGTGAAGGGGCGCTTGTAGGCGAAGTCGTAATAGAAGCCGTTCTCGATCACCGGGCCGATCGTCACCTGCGCCTCGGGATACAACTCCTTGACGGCGTAGGCCAGCAAGTGCGCCGTCGAGTGACGGATCACGTCGACGCCGTCGGCATCCTTGTCCGTGACAATGGCCAGGCTAGCATCGCGATCGATCAGATGGCTCGTATCGACCATCTGGCCGTCCACCTTCCCGGCCAGAGCGGCCTTGGCCAGGCCCGAGCCAATGCTCTGCGCCACTTCGGCAACCGTCACCGGGCCGGGAAATTCGCGGCGGGAACCATCCGGCAGCGTGATTGCGATCATCTTGCACCTCATCAGGAATCCACCCGCCGGGGCAATGCCTCCGGCAAGCGAATGAAAAGCATCTTATAGCGCCGGGCACATGCGACAGGCATGGACCATGCAGCGGGGATTTCACTCGGTTGCACTTACCGGCGACCGAGCAGGATATCAGGGAGCCAAGAAGCGACAGACGAAAAAAAAACGCAGCCAAGGCTGCGTTGTTTTTCGATTTAACCCCAATCCACCGGGTCCGAAGGCGCACCTCGACTACTGTCGCTAATTAGCGGTAGTAGTTCGCTGTGTCTTGAACATGGCGCCTTTTCCGTTCCAGGTTGTCGGGGTTGAACCGGACTGCTTCGGTACTGCTTGCTACTTCTTACTGCTATGCGTTGGTAGGCTCGATTGGACTCGAACCAMCGACCCCCACCATGTCAAGGTGGTGCTCTAACCARCTGAGCTACGAGCCTGCGGAGAACGAAAGTATAGCATCACTTTCTTTTCGCCTGCAAGACCCCCACCACATCTTCTATCAATCCGAGTGCGCGCTGCAGTTGCGTGGCCTCCGAAACCTCGGCGGTGAACTGCATCCGGGCAACGCCTTTGCTCGATAGCGTCTTCACGCCGGTGACGTTGATCTTCTCGCGCGACAGCACTTCCGAGATGTCGCGCAGCAGCCCTTGCCGGTCGATCGCCTCCACGTGAATGTCCACCGGATACACCGCATCGCTCTTCTTGCCCCACTCGGTCTGGATCACGCGCTCAGGCGCGCGCGCCGAAAGCTGGCCGAAGGTGTGGCAGGTGCGGCGATGGATGGAAACACCGCGCCCGCGCGTGACGAAGCCCACGATCTCGTCCGGCGGCGCCGGCTTGCAGCACTTGGACATCTGCGTCATCAGCGAATCCACGCCCACCACCAGCACGCCGCTCTTGGCGCCGCGCGCCACGCTGGTGGCGCGGCTCTTCTTGGTGACTGCCTCTTCTTCGCTCTGCACCACCGCGGCCTCGCCTTCGGGGTGCCGCAGCGCCTGCTCCACGTGGCGCAGGCTGAATTCATCCTTGGCGACCGCGGCGAACAGGTCGTCCGGCATCTTGAAGCCGAGCCGCGTAGCGAGGTCATCCAGGTTGACGGCGGTCTTGCCCTCGCGCTGCAGGGTCTTGTCGATCAGCGCGCGGCCTTGCGACATGGTCTCCTGCGAATCGAGCGCATTGAACCAGGCGCGTACCTTGGCCCGCGCGCGCGGGCTGGCCAGGTAGCCCAGCTCCGCATTGAGCCAGTCTCGCGACGGCCCGCCCTGCTTGACAGCGATGATATCCACCGTCTGGCCGTTCTTGAGCGGCGTGTTCAGCGGCACCATGGTGCCGTCCACGCGCGCGCCGCGGCAGCGATGGCCAAGATCGGTGTGCAGGTAATACGCAAAATCCACTGGCGTGGCGCCTTGCGGCAAGGCCACCACGCGCGCCTGCGGCGTCAGTACATAGATGTGGTCGTCGATGGCCGCATGCTTGAGCTGCTCCCATGGCGACTCGTCGTGCGCCACGGAATGATCGGCATCGTCCTTCCAGGCCAGCAACTGGCGCAACCAGGCAATCTTCTCGTCGTAGCGCTCACTGGCCGAGAACTGCCCGCTGTAACCCTTGGCGCCGGCCTCCTTGTAGCGCCAGTGCGCGGCCACGCCGTACTCGGCGAAGTGATGCATTTCCTGGGTGCGGATCTGCACCTCGAAGGCGCGCCCGTCGTCGCCGATCACCACCGTGTGCAGCGACTTGTAGCCGTTCGACTTCGGCCGGGAAATATAGTCATCGAACTCGCGCGGGATCGGCTGCCAGATATGGTGCACGATGCCCAGCACGGTGTAGCAATCCTTGATGTCGTCGACGATCACGCGGAAGGCGCGCACATCATAGAGATCGGCAAAGTCGAGTTCCTTGCCGCGCATCTTCTTCCAGATGCTGTAGATATGCTTGGGGCGGCCGGTCACTTCCGCGCGGATGTCCGCCGCAGCCAGCTCGGACTGGAGCCGCGCGATGGCGCTCGCGATATAGCCTTCGCGCTCGATCCGTTTTTCATCAAGCAGGCGCGCGATGCGCTTGTAGGTGTCAGGCTGCTCGAAGCGGAAGGCCAGGTCTTCCAGCTCCCACTTCATCTGCCAGATCCCGAGCCGGTTGGCCAGCGGCGCGTAGATGTCCAGCGTTTCGCGCGCGACACCGGGCAACGGCTGCGCCTTAGCCTGCGCCAGCCAGCGCAGCGTCTGCAGGCGCGAGGCCAGCCGCACCAGCACCACGCGGATGTCCTGCGCGAAGGCCAGCAGCATCTTGCGCAGCGCTTCCACCTGCTCCTGCCGCGCGGCGATTTCGTCCTTGGTGGTTTCGGGCGCGCCGCTGTGGCCCACCGCGATCGCACCGATACGCAACAACTGCCTCACGCCCTTGACGAGCCTCGCGACCTCCTCGCCAAACAGCGGCTCGATTTCCACCTCGCTGCCGGGCACGAACGCCGCCAGCGCAAACAGGCAGGCCGCGGCGCGCGCGGCATCGTCGACGCGCAGCCCGTCGAGAATGCGCAGCATGCCCTCGGCATGCGAGAACACGGTTTCGCCGGTGGGCAGCATCGCCTCGCTGCCACGCTCGCGCACGAAATCCAGGGCGCGCTCCACCAGCCCGGAATCGGGCGTGCCGGCAATCTGCCCGGTCAGGTCAGTCGACGTCACCATCTCGCTGCCCCAACCTCACTTGAGCGCGGCGGTAACCACCACTTCGATCAGGTATTGCGGATTGGCCAGGCGCGCCTCCACCGTGGCGCGCGGGGGCGTATTGCCCTGCACCACCCATTCATCCCAGACCTCGTTCATGATGCCGATCTGGTCGATGTCGGTGAGAAATATCTGGCACGACAGGATCCGGCTCTTGTCGCTGCCGGCTTCGTTCAGGAGACGCTCGATGTGGCCCAGCACCTCACGGGTCTGGCCGCGCAGATCCGCGCCGGGATCGACCTCCGGCACCTGGCCGGCGAGGTAGACCACGCCGTTGTAGATCGCGTATTCGGACAGGCGCTTGCCCACATGGGCGCGCTTCAGTTCACTGGTACTCATGGCAATACTCTAGTTGTCGGTAAGACTTCAAACATCGGATCCGGGCCGCGGCCGCCTTCAGGCCGCGCCCAGGAAAAATTGCTTGGCAATGGCCACTTGCGCGGGGTCGATGAACGTCGGGGCGTGCCCGACGTCCGGCACCTCCACCGCGCTCACGTCGCGTCCGCGCGAGACCATTTCCGCCACCGTCTCGCGCGTCAGCAAATCGGACTGCGCGCCGCGCACCACCAGCGTCGGCGCCTGGATGGCCTCGAACATGTGCCACAGCGCCGCTTCGCCGGCAGTCACCTGCTCGGGCGTGGTCTCGCGAAACGGCAGCGCCATCGCCGGATCGTAATGCAAACCCCATTCCAGGCCTTCCACGCCCTGCACCGGCTTGAGAATGGCGCCGTTAAGCTCGCGCCACTGCTCGGGTGTGTGACGGCCAAAGGACGCGCTGATGGTCTGCAGGTAGGCCAGGCCTTCCTCGAAGGTCTTGAAGCGCACCGGCAGGCCCAGGTAGGCGCCGATCCGCTCCACCGCCGAGGCGGCGATGCGCGGGCCCACGTCGTTGAGCAGCAGCTTGCGCACCGGCGTCTTGGGCAACCCCGCCAGCCCCATGCCGATCAGGCCGCCCATCGAGGTACCGAACCAGTCGACCTGCTCCACATTGAGCCGGGCGATCAGGGTGACCATATCCGAGACGTACTGCGGCACCACATAGCGGCGCGGGTCCGCCAGCCAGTCCGAACGGCCACGCCCGACCACGTCTGGGCACACCACGCGGTACTCGCCGCACAGCGCGGCGGCGACGGTGTCGAAGTCGCGGCCGGTGCGGGTCAGGCCATGCACGCACATCAGCACCCTGGGATTGGTGGGGTCGCCCCACTCGTGATAGGCCATGCGGTGAAGACCCGCCGGGCTGATGCACTGAACGAAGCCGAGGCGCGGGCTGACTGACATCTGAACTCCCTGGCAAGACGGTAGCAAGAACGGCACCGCCAACAGGCGGCGCCCAGGTTAAGCAAAGCTGGATTGTACGCTGCAGCAGTTACAATGCCACAGCATCCGGGTTCGCGCCGCCATGCCTTTGCCGCTGGCGGACGACAGCCTGTTCACGCAGTCCAATTCCAACATCAAAATCTCCCGACGGAGGGCAAAACATGCTCAAAGGCAAGACGGCGCTAGTCACGGGTTCCACCAGCGGTATTGGTCTCGGCATCGCGCAGGCACTCGCCGCGCAGGGCGCCAACATCATCGTCAATGGCTTCGGCGACGCCGACGGCGCCAAGCGCGAGATCGCGCAGTCCGGCGCGGGCATCCGCGTTGGCTACCACGGCGCGGACATGAGCAAGTCCGCGGAGATCGAGGACATGATGCGCTATGCCGAAACGGAATTCGGCGGCGCCGATATCCTCGTCAATAACGCCGGCATCCAGCATGTGGCCAATATCGAGGACTTTCCGCCCGAGCGCTGGGACGCGATCATCGCCATCAACCTGACCTCCGCCTTCCACACCACCCGCCTGGCGCTGCCGGGCATGAAGCGCAAGGACTGGGGCCGCGTCATCAATATCGCCTCCGCCCACGGACTGGTGGCGTCGGCGCAGAAGTCCGCCTATGTCGCAGCCAAGCACGGCATCGTCGGGCTGACCAAGGTGACGGCCCTGGAAACCGCGCAGACCGGCGTCACCGCCAATGCGATCTGCCCGGGCTGGGTACTGACGCCGCTGGTGCAGAAACAGGTGGAAGCGCGCGCCCAGAAGGACGGCATCCCGGTCGAGCAAGCCAAGCATGAACTGGTGATCGAGAAGCAGCCTTCCGGCCAGTTCGTTACGCCCGAGGAGCTTGGCGCGCTGGCCGTGTTCCTCGCCAGCGACGCGGCCCGGCAGGTGCGCGGCGTGGCCTGGAACATGGATGGCGGCTGGGTGGCGCAATGAGCGCACCAGCACAAACCATGCAACGGCGCCGCTTTCTCCGCACCCTGGCCATCGGCGCCACGGTCTCGCTAGGGCTGCGTGCCGGCGCCAGCACCGCTGCCGCCCCGCTCGCCATCGAGGTGTACAAGAGCCCACAATGCGGCTGCTGCGAGGGCTGGGTCGAGCACCTGCGCGCGAACGGCTTCGCCGTCACCGTGCGCGACGTGGAAGACACCGGCGTTTATCGCGCCCGCTTTGGCATTCCCGAGCGCTTCGGCTCCTGCCATACCGGCCGTATCGCCGGCTACGCGGTCGAAGGGCATGTGCCGGCGGCCGACATCAAGCGGCTGGTGGCCGGCAAACCCAAGGCCGCGGGCCTGGCGGTGCCGGCCATGCCGGTGGGTTCGCCGGGCATGGAACAGGGTTCGCGCAAGGATCCTTTCGATGTCCTGCTGGTCCGCGCGGACGGTGGCGCCTCGGTCTTCGCCAGCTACAACAAGCGCCGCGCCTGACGAAGCCACCGCAGCGCCAGCAAAAAGCCCCGCGAACGCAAGCTCGCGGGGCTTTTTCATTGCCACTCCGCGCCCGCCACGAAGGCCGGCGCGGCAAAGCGCATCAGAGCAGCGGGGCGCCCGTCTTGCTCTGGATCTCTTCGCGGCTCACGCCCGGCGCCGTTTCCACCAGCTTGAGGCCGGCTTCGGTCACGTCGATCACGCCGAGGTCCGTGATGATGCGGTTGACCACGCCCACGCCGGTCAGCGGCAATGCGCACGTCGCCAGGATCTTGATGTCCTCGGTGCCGTCCTTCTTCTTGGCCGTGTGCTCCATCAACACCACAACGCGGCCCACGCCTGCCACCAGGTCCATCGCGCCGCCCATGCCCTTGACCATCTTGCCCGGGATCATCCAGTTGGCCAGGTCGCCCTTCTCGCTTACCTGCATGGCGCCCAGGATGGCCAGGTTGATATGGCCCCCGCGAATCATCGCAAAGGAATCCGCCGAGGAGAAGATCGACGAGCCCGGCAGCGTGGTCACGGTCTGCTTGCCGGCATTGATCATGTCGGCGTCGACCTCGGCCTCGGTCGGGAACGGGCCGATGCCCAGCAGGCCGTTCTCGGATTGCAGCCAGACTTCCATTCCCGCGGGAACGTGGTTGGCCACCAGCGTCGGCAGGCCGATGCCCAGGTTCACGTAGAAGCCGTCCTGCAGTTCGCTAGCGGCGCGCGCCGCCATTTCGTCACGTGTCCATGCCATGATGTTTCTCCTTAGCTGGCGGCACGCACGGTGCGCTGCTCGATGCGTTTCTCGGGATTCGCGTTCAGCACGATGCGCTGCACAAAAATGCCTGGCGTGTGGATCTCGTCCGGATCCAGCGTGCCGGTATCGACCAGGTGCTCGACTTCGACCACGGTGAACTTGCCGGCCATCGCGCACATCGGGTTGAAGTTACGCGCGGTGCGGCGGAACACCAGGTTGCCGGCGCGGTCCGCCTTGTACGCCTTGACGAGCGCCACGTCGGCGGTCAGCGCGCGTTCCATCACGTACTGCTGGCCATCGAATTCGCGGATTTCCTTGCCGTCGGCCACGATGGTGCCCACGCCGGTCTTGGTGAAGAACGCGGGGATGCCCGAGCCGCCGGCGCGCAGCTTCTCGGCCAGCGTGCCTTGCGGGGTGAACTCCAGCTCAAGTTCACCGGCCAGGTACTGGCGCTCGAACTCCTTGTTCTCGCCCACATAGGAGGAGATCATCTTCTTGATCTGGCGCGTGGCGAGCAGCAGGCCGAGGCCAAAACCGTCCACGCCGGCGTTGTTCGAGATACAGGTGAGTTGCTTGGCGCCGCTGTCGCGCAGGGCGGCAATCAGCGCCTCCGGGATGCCGCACAGACCGAAACCGCCAACCGCGATCGTCTGGCCGTCGCGAACCACGCCCGCGAGCGCCTCCGCGGCGCTGGCATAGACCTTGTTCATGTTTGCTCCTTCCTCGGTGATTTCCTGTCTTTGCGCCCGCCTCCGGGTGATGCCGGCGAGTCACGCAGGGAAATTGTAACGGTACAATCGGACGGAAATCGCCAGATTGCCGACTGCCCGACAGCATACGCAAGCGCCGCAGCCCGCGCCAATACGTACAATTACATAAGCAAATGCCCGCTATCGACTACCAGACCGCTTTCCAGCTCGCGCCAGTGGGCCTTGTGCTGTCGCGCGAGCGCATGATCGAGGACTGCAATGACGAGCTTTGCCGCATCTTCGGCACCACCAGGCAGGCCCTGATCGGCGAGTCGTTCCAGGTACTCTATCCCACCGCGGATGAATTCGAGCGCACCGGCGCGCGGATCGTGCCCATCATGAACGCCAAGGGCACTTACTCCGACGAGCGCATCATGAAGCGCGCCGGCGGCGAGCTGTTCTGGTGCCATGTCACCGGACGCTCGCTGGATCGCCAGCAGCCGCTGGGCGCCGGCATCTGGACCTTCGAAGATCTCTCGCAGAAGCGTCCGGTCACCGCCGAGCTGACGGCCCGCGAGCGCGATATCGCCGCGCAGCTGGTCGACGGCAAGACCAGCAAGCAGATCGGCAAGCTGCTGTCGATCAGCCCGCGCACGGTGGACATCTACCGGGCCAGGCTGATGAAGAAATACGGCGCCCATACCTCGGTGGACCTGGTGCAACGCCTGGTCAACCACTAGGGGCGCGGAACGCCTACGCCATCAGCGCACGGATCGCCGGCGGCACGGGTACCGATTTCTCGGCCTCATAGTCACACCACACCACCTTGGCGCCGCCCTCCGCATACACCACATCGGGCTGATCGGTGCGGCGGATCTCCATGTGGGTCTCGAAGCTGGTGCGTCCCAGATCGCCGGCAAACAGGCGGCACTCGATATCGCCCGGATAGCGTAACTGCCTGATGAAGGTCATGTGCGCGTTGATGATGATCGGGCCGCAACCGTTGGCATCCTTGCCGCCAAGGCCGAGCGACTCGAACCAGGCAATGCGCGCCTGCTCCAGGTAGCGGAAGTAGACCGTGTTGTTGACATGGCCCATGGCGTCCATGTCGCCCCACCGGATGGGCATGAGGAGAGTGAATACGGGTTTCATGGCCCCGAGCCTATCACGGGGGCGCTTCGCTTCCATCGGCGGAAACGACGGTTCGCGCCTGGCGCGCCCGCCTTAGTCGTCGATCAGCCGGGCATGGCCTTGCAGTTCGAAGCGCATGTCAGGCGGCACGAATGCGACTGCGCTCGGGCGCAGGTCGATATCCGGGGCGCCTGAGACCGGCAAATCGGCCGCCTCGCTGCGCGGCTGCGTCTGGCTGTCGTTGCCGCTGGCCGAGGGCACGAACCGGACCGGAGCGGCATACGGCTGCCTCCGTGTGACCGCATTCGCAGCCGGCGTCACCGGGCTGGCTGCCGTGGCCGTAGCCCCCCTTTCGCCCGCCTTCGGCCGGCCCCTTTGGGCGATTACGACGGGATGAGGCACGGCGACCGGTTCGGGCTCGTAGCCGGCGGGTTCCGCAGGCAAGGCAGCAACGGGATCCGGCGGCGCGGGCAAGTTCTGCACGTCTGCCGCCGCAGTTTCCGGTCGCTGGACGGTCACGGCTTGCAATCCGGCGGTAGCGGGCGCGGGTAATGGCGCCGGAGCCACCAGTAGCACTGTCACAAGCCACGCCACCACGACAGCCAGGCCGCCGCCAAACGCACCGGCCGCCAGCCCGCGCAGGCGCACGCGACGCAACGACTGCGCATGCGCAGGACCGGTGGCAGCAAGATGCTGCTTGATAGCTGCGGTACGCATTGCCGCCAACGCATCGCGCACATCCAACTCCGTGCCCCATGGGGGCGGCACATCAAGATTGGCGTACGATGGAAAAATGGAATGGGACACTGGGGCTCACCTCTGCAGCGCAAACGCGACGCGGCCTCGCCAGCCTATGCGGGCGAAACGGGTCCGGGCGAAATCATAGCGCTACGGAAAGATAGGGAAATTCAGACAGTTCTGCTTCAGCATTCGGAAATTTCTGCCAAGCAGGCGCAAACGGCTTATTGGCGGCGCGCCGGACGGTCACTCCCCGGCGCCCCGGGGATGACCAGCCCGGAATCCGTCAGCGACGACTCCATGCGGCGAATCTGCTGCTGCAGCTGCTCCAGGCGGATGCGCGAGGCACGGYTCTCGATTTCCGCGCTCTGCACCTCGACGCGCGACACCTTCTGCTCCTCGGCGATGCGCTGGCGCTGCGCCTGCATCACGCGCACGTCTTCGTTGAGCGCGTTTGCCCGCGCCTCGCTCTCTTGCAAGGCCCGGTCAAATGCGCGTTTCTGCGATGCCAGCACCTGTCGGCGGATATCGTCGTCCGCCCAGGCCGTGCTCTGCTGGGTCAACTGGCGGTAAGCCTGCTCCGCCGCAGCGAACGACTCAAAGCGGAAAACCCGCCAGAGGTTCTTCTGATAGAACAGCGCCACGTAGCAGACCACCTGGTCGTCCGCAAGCATCAGCGTGGTGCCGTAATCGCCGTTGTAGCTGGTACGCAGTTCGCGCACGGCCTTGTCCCGCAGCCGTTGCTGTAGTTCCGCCACAAGCCCCAGCGAAGAGGCCGATGCCGGCAGGCTGTCCTGCGCCACCTGGACGGCAGGCGATGCTGCCTGCGCCATCGCAGCCTGCGCACCAGCCACGGACAGCAGCAGGGCTAGGCCCGTCAGGCGGGCAGGCAAGGAGGTACGGCGAGGCTTGTTCGGCATGACATTCCGGTCGGGACACAGGACGGGACCTTCTTGGGATCCCGGGCCGCCGCCGCGCGCGCGGCAGGCGCGCGGCGATGGAATTCCCATGCGCCGCGAAAGGCGCATTCTATCAAACGACCGGGATATTCCCAAATTTGTGACAATTGCGATCATTTTGGCGACGCAATCCGTCCGCCAAAGGAGAGCAGGGTCCGCGAACGGCCCCTGCTCTCCGTGCCCTCGCAGGCACCGCGATCCCTCCCCACGGCTTACCGCTTGGCGATCGAGGCTTCAGCCTTGCTGACCAGGTCGGTGCCGATCTGCTTCTTCCACTTGTCGTAGACCTTGGCCGTGGCCTTGCGAAAGGCATCGTGCTCGGCCGGCGTCAGTTGCGACACCTTCACACCGTGGGCTTCCATATCCTTCCAGCCCGGCACGCCCGGCTCAACCAGGCCCTTGCGCGCCAGCGCGATTTCCTGCTTGCCGGCATCGATGGCGGCCTGCTTGACGATCTCGCGGTCGGCCGGCGTCCAGCTTTCCCAGATCTGCTTGTTGACCACGAAGATCAGCGGGTCGGCCACGTAGCCCCAGGTGGTGACGAACTTCTGACCCACCGTGTAGAGCTTGGCAGCGGCGAACACGGATTGCGGGTTCTCCTGGCCATCCACGGCGCCCGAGGCCATGGCCGGCTGCGCGTCGGCCCAGCTCATCTGGGTCGGATTGGCGCCGAGTGCGTTGAAGGTCTCGATATACAGCGGCGAGCCCACCACACGCAGCTTCATGCCCTTCAGGTCCTCCGGCTTGCGGACTTCGCGCTTGGAGTTGGAGACTTCGCGGAAGCCGTTCTCGCCCCAGGCCAGCGGCACCACGCCGGACTTGTCCAGCGTCGCGAAGATCGATTTGCCGACCTCACCCTGGGTGAGCACGTCCAGCGCCTTGTAGTCCGGCATCAGGAACGGCAGCGAGAACAGGTTCAGTTCCTTGACCTGCGGCGACCAGTTGATGGTCGAGCCGACCGCCATGTCGATCACGCCCTGGCGGATCGCCGAGAACTCGCGGGTCTGGTCGCCCGCCACCAGCGAGGTGCCGGGGTAGAGCTTGATATTGATGCGGCCGCTGGTGCGCTGGCGCACCAGGTCAGCCCAGATCTCGCCGCCCTTGCCCCACGGGAAGGCCGGGCCGAGCACCAGCGACATCTTGTACTCGGCTTTGTAGGCCTGCGCCATGGCGCCAGCGGGCGCGAGGGCGGCAGCGGCGATGGTGGCTGCCAGCGACAGCATCAAGGCACGACGTTTCATGGATTCTCTCCTCTCAGGATGTGTTGTGTGTTTCTTATGCACTGCGTTGAGCGTGGCTCATTGCGCGATCCCGCAGGCGAGCCGCGAAGCCCGTCCATGGGATCAACTTCCGATTCAGCTTCAATAACCGAGATAGTCCGGGAGCCACGTCGCCAGTGGCGGATAGGCCAGCACCATCAGCATGGCGACGAACATGGCCAGCAGCATCCAGATCACCCAGGGTACGGTCTCTTCCATCCGCACGCGCGCGATCCGGCACGAGACCATCAGGTTCACCGCCAGCGGCGGCGTAAATTGGCCAAGCGCGACCTTGAGCGTCAACACCACGCCGAACCACACCGGATTCCAGTGGAAGGCGTTGGCGATCGGCAGCAGCAGCGGCACGAAGATCAGGAAGATCGAAATGCCGTCGAGGAACATCCCCACCGTCATCAGCAAGGCCACGATCAGCGCCAGCACGCCGTACTCGCCCAGCCCCGAATGCGCGATGGCATTGGCCAGCGGATCGATCACGCCCAGCGTGGACAGCGCATAGGCAAAGATGCCGGCCAGCGCCACCACCAGCAGGATGACCGCGGAAGTCTCCGCCGCTTCCTGAAAGATCACGAACAGGTCGCGCAGGCCGATGCTGCGATAGATCACCATGCCGACGAACAAGCCGTACACGACTGCCACCACGGCAGCCTCGGTCGGCGTGAACCAGCCCGCGCGCATGCCGCCCAGGATCAGGAACGGCGCGACCAGCCCCCAGGCCGCTTCGCGCAGGCTCTTCCAGAACGGCGGACGCGGCAGCCCGGCCTCGATGGCGCCCATATTGTGCTTGCGTGCCAGCCAGACGGCCGGCACGATCAGCGCCACACCGGCCAGGATGCCGGGGATCATGCCGGCGGCGAACAGCGCCGGCACCGACGCGCCGGGCACCAGCACGCTATAGATGATGAAGGCAACCGAGGGCGGGATCAGGATGTCGGTGGCGGCGGCGGCGCCAACCACGGCCGCGCTGTACGCGCCGGGATATCCGGCCCGCGACATGGCCGCGATCATCACGCCGCCCACCGCGGCCGCGTTGGCCGGGCCGGAGCCGGAGATCCCGCCCAGGAACATGGCCACCAGGATGGCCACCAGCGGCAGCATGCCGGGGCCGCGCCCGACGATGGCAATGGCGAAGGTCACGAGACGCTGCGCCACGCCGGAACGATCGAAGATCGAACCGACCAGCACGAACATCGGGATGGCCAGCAGCGGGTATTTGCCGAGGCCGGCGTAGAAGTTCTGCGGCACGGCCAGCAGGCCGAACATCTGCGTATCCAGGTTGGACAGGCCGATCGCCACCAGGCCACCGAGGCCCAGCGACACGCCGATCGGCACGCCAAGCATCATCAGGCCAAGAAAAACCACAAACAGAATGATCGCAACGAGGGTCATGGCGCGGACTCCGAAGCAGGTACGCCATCCGCGCTCCCGGCATGCATGGCCTTGAGCGCGCGCAGGTTGCGTACCGCCACGCCGAACGCCCGCAGCGCGATGGCGGCCGACAGCACCGGCAGCCAGACCGAGTACCACCAGCTTGGCACGCCGATGCCCGGCGAGGTCTCGCCAAACGTGTATTCGTCCCAGGCGATGCGCCCGCCCAGTACCGCCAGCGCGATGAACATCACCGCGACGGCCAGCGCCGACAATACTGCCAGGCGCCGCTGCCGAGCCGCGCTGCCGCGCTCGAAGAAAAACTCGATGCGGATATTGCGGTCGCGCGCCACCGCGGCGCTGCCTGCCACCAGGGCCAGCACGATCATCAGGAAGACCGAGAATTCCTCGGTCCAGGCAAAGGACTCATCGGTGAAGTAACGGACCACCACATTGGCGAAGGTGATGCACACCAACAGCACCATGACGACCACGCCGACCCAGTCTTCGAGCCGCGGCGAAACCCTGAAGCCGCTGTCCCCTTGCTGGCTGGCGCCAGTCTCGTCCGGCATGGCCGTGACGTCTTGCGGGTCGGCATCGCGCCGTCCCTCCCTATCTGCTTGCATCTCCCCGGCCTCCGGTCCGGTCCGCGCGGCGCTCCTGGCCGCAGGCGGATATTCTTTGAATTATGTAAAGACTTAATCTCAAGACATGGCGGATTATGCCAAGACTGTGGAGCGTGCGGGAACTTTTGCTTGGTCCCGCAACCCGGCATCGGCTGGACATGGCGCCCATGTGCCCGGCCGGGGCTCGCGCGGCCTGTCGGTAACGGGCAATCCGGCAAGCCGCCGATGCGCGTCGCGCCCAAGGGGACCGGATAAGCCCAGGGACAGCGAACCGCATGCCTGCCCGCACTTATGGTGCGTGGCAGAACCAGTTTGCCGGGGCGAGCGGGCGTGTAGCCCGCCGCCGTTGACCTCGGTTACACCATGCCGTCGTCGGCCGTGATGATCGCGCCGTTGATGAATGCGGACTGGTCGGACGCCAGCAGCAGCAGCAGGCCGTCCAGGTCCTCGGGCTTGCCCACGCGCTTGCGCGGCAGCATCTGGATCAGTTTCTGGCCCGCATCGGTGTCCCAGTGGTGGTGATTGATGTCGGTATCGATATAGCCGGGGCAGATCGCATTGACGTTGATGCCGTGGCGCGCCCATTCCAGCGCCATCGCCTTGGTCATATGCACCACCGAGGCCTTGCTCATGCAGTACACGCCGATCTGCGACAGCACCTTGAGCCCGGCCACCGATGCAATGTTGACGATGCGCGACTGCGGCAGCGGATTGCCGTTTTTCTCGGCTCCCTTGGAGCGCGCGATCATACGCTTGGCCACTTCCTGGGCCACGAAAAAGGCACCCCGGGTATTGGTATCGAAGACAAAATCGAAATCGTCAGGGGTTACGTCGGTGAGGCGCTGCGTGGTGGAAACCCCCGAGTTATTGACCAGGATATCGATCGCACCCGCCTCGGTCTCGGCATGCGCCACCGCGGAGCGGATGCTGTCGTGGTCGGTCACGTCCAGCTGCACCACATGGGCGCTGCCCCCCTCGGCTTCGATCGCGGCACGCAGTTCCTTGAGCCGCTCGGTCCGCCGCGACGCCAGTATCACCTTGGCGCCAGCCGAGGCCAGGACGTGGGCAAACCGCGTGCCCAGACCGCTCGAAGCGCCTGTTACCAGCGCGACCTTGCCTTCCAGATTGATCGACAAACCCATATTGACCTCGATGTTCGGGAGCCCCCCGCGCCGCCTGCCATGGCCACGGCTACGGGGTGCTCCTCACGAAACTGCCTGGCTCAAATGGAAGGCAGCATATCAAAAAAAAGAACGGTCGTTCCAAAAAAAATCTTGCCTGACCATGGCGAGTCCCGGACAATGCCGGAGATTCTAAGAACTCGGGCTATAAAGGGAAAGAGGAAAAACACGCAGGCCGGCACGATCGGCGCCTTCTGCGCCCCGCCCTTGCCCCCCGGTTTCCCCCGATCATCGCATCCCCGGTACCACCGAACACGGCATTTCCCACAATTGCGCGCAAGTTGCCAAGAATAGAGGGTTAGAGACAATGAATCAGCAACAGCTCCTGGAGCAGTACGGCCCCCGCGAGGCCATGGAATACGACGTTGTCATCGTCGGCGGCGGCCCCGCCGGCCTGGCAACCGCCATCCGCCTGAAGCAGCTCGCGCAGGAGAAAGGCAACGAAGTCAACGTATGCGTGCTGGAAAAAGGCTCCGAACCCGGCGCCCACATCCTGTCCGGCGCCATCATGGACCCGCGTGCACTGAATGAGTTGTTCCCGAACTGGAAGGAACTTGGCGCGCCGCTGAACCAGCCGGTCGCTGAAGACAAATTCCTGTTCCTCAACGAAACCGGTTCCAAGGCAACCCCGTCCGCCCTGCTGCCGGAATGTTTCCACAACCACGGCAACTACATCATCAGCCTGTCCAACTTCACGCGCTGGCTGAGCCAGCAGGCCGAAGCGCTGGGCGTGGAAATCTTCCCCGGCTTCCCGGCCGCCGAAGTGCTCTACAACGACGATGGCTCRGTCAAGGGCGTGGCCACCGGCAATATGGGCATCAACAAGGAAGGCGAGCCCACCGAGAACTTCCAGCTCGGCATGGAACTGCATGCCAAGTACACCATCTTCGCCGAGGGCTCGCGCGGACACCTGGGCAAGCAGGTGATTTCGCAGTTCAGGCTCGATGCGGGCAAGGATCCGCAGAGCTACGGCATCGGCCTCAAAGAATTGTGGGAGATCGATCCCGCCAAGCACCAGCCCGGCCTGGTGGTGCACACGGCCGGCTGGCCGCTGGACCCGGCCACCTACGGTGGCTCCTTCCTGTACCACATGGAAGACAACAAGGTCGCGGTGGGCTTCGTGGTCGGCCTGGAYTACAMSAACCCGTGGCTGWSSCCSTTCGAGGARTTCCAGCGCTTCAAGACCCACCCTGAGATCCGCAAGTATTTTGAAGGCGGCAAGCGCATCAGCTACGGCGCCCGCGCCATCACGGCCGGCGGCCTGCTGTCGCTGCCCAAGACCGTATTCCCGGGCGGCGCCCTGGTAGGCTGCGACGCGGGCTACCTGAACGCCTCGCGCATCAAGGGCAGCCATGCCGCCATCAAGACCGGCATGATGGCCGCCGAGGCCGCGTACGACGCCTTGCAGGCCGGCCGCCAGCATGACGAACTGACGGCATACCCGACCGCCTTCGAAAACAGCTGGCTGCACAAGGAACTGCTGCAGGCGAAGAACTTCAAGCAGTGGTTCAAGAAGGGGCGCACCACCGCCACCCTGATGACCGGTATCGAGCAATGGCTGCTGCCCAAGCTCGGCATCCGCAACCCGCCCTGGACCATCCACCGCGAGAAGCCGGACCACGTCTACCTCAAGCCGGCCGCCGAGTGCCAGCAGATCGTCTATCCCAAGCCGGACGGCAAGCTGACCTTCGACCGCCTCAGTTCGGTGTTCATCAGCAACACCAATCACGAGGAAAACCAGCCGGCCCACCTGACGCTGAAAGACGCCAGCGTGCCCGTCAACGTCAACTGGGACAAGTTTGCCGGCCCCGAAAGCCGTTACTGCCCGGCTGGCGTCTACGAGTTCGTGCAGAACGACGATGGCAAGGAACGCCTGCAGATCAATGCGCAGAACTGCGTGCACTGCAAGACCTGCGACATCAAGGATCCCACGCAGAATATCGTATGGGTGACACCGGAAGGCGGTGGCGGCCCGAACTACGTAGGCATGTAAGCTCGCCCCAAGGGCAATAGGAAACGGCACCCGATTCGGTGCCGTTTTTTTTGCCTGTTCAGGCTTGCGGGCTCGATGTCGCGGGCAATGCCAGCGAATCGTGATAATGCGGCTTGCTGTCTGGCACGTCCTGACACCAACCGATCACGTCGGCCACGCCGGCGATCAAGGTAATCAGCGCCGGGCCGGCGAGCGGCACCTGCCCGATGCCGTCGATCAACGCCAGCACCACGCCCGATACGCCACCATCGGGACCTGGCTTGCCGATAGCGGTGACCGAGGCGACTTCCAGGGGAGACATCGCCAGCAGGCCCACTCCGGCCCCGTCCGGATCAGGACGGAACTCGCTGCCGCGGGCGAGGCTGTTATCCGGTCTTTCGCTAGACCGGACGTCTAACCCAAGCAAACGTTCTTCCGCCGAGAATGCACGGGACTGGCCAAGTCCATTCATGGCATTGGCCGTGGCGGGCACGGCAACCGCAAGCAGGCAAGCCGAAATGGACGCGCAAAGGCTGGCGCCGAAGCGAGGGCTCCGCTTCATGATGTCTCCTCGTCATCGTGATGGGTCTGATCGGGACAAGCGGCCGCAATAACCGCTTTTCATTGCAGGGGACAGTAGAGACGGCCCGAGCGCGCGGGGCAAGGCTGGCGCTAGAAGATTAGCTCCAAACGCCGGAATGAGCGCGACCGTCACGGCAGCGTCCTTCCCCCCGCTGCCGATAGCAAGCAGGCACAGGACATCAGGTAGAAACCTGCATGCTGGCACTTGCCAGCAACTGTTCGTAGATAAAGCACTGAAGCAGCGTCAACTCCCGCTCACCGAGCACATCGAAAGCAACGCCGAATGAGGGGAACTCTGTATCGCTCTCGGCGGGCAACGGGTTGCGCACCAGGCCGTCGACCATGATCTCGCTGTCCAGCGCCGCAGTGCGCAGATGAAAGCACAAGCGTACCGATGTACCCGGCGCCGGCACCGGCCCGGCAATCTGGATCTGCGCGCCGCCGGTACTCAGGTCGGTCAGCAGCACCAGCCTGGCCGGCRGGCGGGGGCTCGGTCCTGCCTGCGGGGCAGCCCCGTCGGCCTGCAGGGTGTCGTTCGCCGTGCTCCCGGGATCGACCAGGTAGGCGGCCAGGCGGGTCGGCACGCGGGTGGCTGTGCGCACCGGAAGCTGCTGCGACTCGGCCGGCGCAGACAACACCAGATAGCGGAAGGGACTGCGACAGATCGCAGTCACGGTTGATTCGAAGCTGAGGATCGCATGGCCGGAAAAGCCGCGCAATAGCACCGTGGCGCCGGCCTGGACCTGCAATTCCTTGCCGCCGAGCTGTGGCCACGTCACAAACAGGCCCTGCTCGACAAAGCCGATCAACCGGCTGGCGGCGGCGCGGCCCGTCTGGCCCGGCGCCTTGACCTGCAACAGCGTGCCAACCTGCAGGCCAAGCGGCCCGGCAGTGGCGGGCCGGCCGCCATCTTCCAGTTCGCCCGGCTCGCTATCGGGCCGGCACACCGTACCGTGCCGGAAGACCAGGGCGACATCGCGATCCTCGGGGATCACGCTACCGCTGCCGAGCACGAGGTTTCCCGCCTCGTCCAACAAGGACCAGGGCAAGGGCTGCCCGACCGGGAGATCGTTAGGGGTAAGTGCAATCATGGCAGGCAGCAGTGACGCCCAGGCTACAGGCGTGGCAGATCCAACGGTGGCCACGGGAACGTGTCCCGCAGCCACCACCCGGCGAGGCGCTCAGCGCATATCGCGTCGCCTGGCCTCGCCGAAACGCCCCAGGGGGCGGACGGCAACGCGCGTACCCATGTCCAGGCCGACGTTCACCGCGATGTCCAAGGTGAATAGCGCTTCTCACCTGGCTTTTTATCGGCCAGTTCCGTAAAACCTTAAGGTCGATTCCTGACATCGCGATCCGGCGATCCTTGACGCCATCCCGCTTTCCTCGCAAACTCTCCCCACAATCTGTCTGACAGCCTTACAGATTTACTGATGACCATTCTGACCCGCCCCGCCTCGCTTGCCGCCCGCATCGCCGACGCCCTGCGCGCCGACATTGCGGCTGGCCGCTTCGCCGCCGGCGCCCGCCTCCCGGCCGAAGCGGCCTTGGGCGAGACCTTTGGCGTGAGCCGCCCGATCGTCCGCGAGGCCATCGCGCAACTGAAGGCGGAAGGCCTGCTGATCACGCGCAAGGGCTCGGGTGCGTACGTATCGGAAACGCCAGGCGGCCAGGTGTGGCGCTTGGCCACGGCGCCGCAGGGCGGCCCGACCCCGGCCCAGCTATTCGAACTGCGCATGGTGGTGGAATGCGCCTGCGCCGAAATGGCCGCCCGGCGCCGCACGGGGGAAGACTTGCAAGCCATTCAGGCCGCACTGGCCGCCATGGGCCGACATGCGGACGATTTCGCCAGCGCCGCGGCGGCCGATGTGGCGTTCCACCATGCGATTGCGCAGGCCGCGCACAACCCGTGCTTAACCGGCCTGACCGATTTCGTCGGCCAGCACATGCTGGCGGCGCGTCAAACGGCCTGGGAAAACGCCGCGCGCTTTCGCGGCGGCTCGCAAGGCGCGGACGGCGAACACGCCGCGCTGGTCGAAGCCATTGCCGCCGGCAACCCCGGCGCCGCACGCCAGGCGGCACGCCGGCATCTCAGCGCGGCAGCGAGGCGCATGGGGCTGGCCTTGAACTGAAGCTTGCGCGGCAAGCGCACGCCGCCAAGCGGCACGACACTATCCGGGAACCGCGGCTCGCATGACATGGCAGGCGTCAGCCGCAGCAGCAGAGGAACACAATGGAACAAGTAGATTGCGTGGTAATCGGCGCCGGCGTGGTCGGCTTGGCAGTGGCGCGGCAGTTGGCCTTGCAGGGCCGCGAGGTCATCATCCTGGAAGCGGAAAATGCCTTCGGCACCATTACCAGCGCGCGCAACAGCGAAGTGATCCATGCCGGTATCTACTATCCGGCCGGATCGCTCAAGGCAGAGATGTGCGTCCGCGGCAAATCCATGCTGTACGAGTACTGCGCCTCGCACCATATCAACCACCAGCGCTGCGGCAAGCTGATCGTCGCCACCACCGAGGCCCAGGTGGCCACGCTGGAAGGCATCCGGGCCAAGGCCGCGGCCAATGGCGTGCACGACCTGCAGCTGCTCAGCCAGGCCGAGGCACAGGCGCTGGAGCCGAACCTGCAATGCCGTGCCGCCCTGCTTTCGCCCTCGACCGGCATTGTCGACAGCCACGGCCTGATGCTGGCCCTGCTGGGTGATGCGGAGAATGCCGGCGCCATGCTGGCGGTGCAATCGCCGGTGGCGCGCGGCGCCGTCACGGCGAATGGCATCCGGCTTGACGTAGGCGGCCAGGGCGAAGCGGCCGGCACCACGCTGCTGGCCCGTACCGTGATCAACTCGGCCGGGCTCACGGCACCGGCGCTGGCGCGCAGCATCGCGGGCATGCCCGCCGCGCACATCCCGCCGCAGTATTACGCCAAGGGCTGCTATTTCACGCTGGCCGGGCGCGCGCCCTTCTCCCGGCTGATCTACCCGGTGCCGGAGGCCGCCGGACTGGGCGTGCACCTGACCATCGACCTGGGCGGCCAGGCGCGCTTCGGCCCCAATGTGCGATGGATCGACGAGATCGAGTACGGCGTGGATCCCGCGGATGCCGACAGCTTCTAYGGCGAAGTCCGGAATTACTGGCCGGGACTGGCCGACGGCGCACTGCAGCCGGGCTATGCGGGCATCCGCCCCAAGATCAGCGGACCCGGCGAGCCGGCGGCGGATTTCCGCATCGATGGTCCGGCTACGCATGGCGTACCCGGGCTGGTCAACCTGTTCGGCATCGAGTCGCCAGGGCTGACCTCGTCGCTGGCGCTGGCCGAGCGCGTCGCAAGCCTGCTCTGAGGCGAGCGCGTGCGCAATCCGGCCTGCGTCACCGCGCGGCAGCGTCGGAGGCAGCTTCCGTGCGGAACGTCATGAACGCGCACAGCGCACCGCCGGCCGCCGCCAGCGCGGCCAGCCCGAAGGTGTGGGCCGGACCCAGCGCCTTCCAGGTCCAGCCCATCGCCAACCCGCCGCAGGTGCCGCCAAGACCATAGGAAAGGCCGGTGTAAAGCGCCTGTCCGCGGCCCTGCAGCGGGCCGGCGAACCAGCGTTGCAGGCGCTTGAGGCTGGCGCTGTGATGCGCGCCGAAGGTGGCCGCGTGCAGTACCTGCACCAGCGCCATCAGCCACGACAGCTCCGCCAGGTAGCCGGTCAGGCCGAAGCGCACCGCGGCCAGCACGAAGGTACCGGTCAGGATGGTCCGCAGCGGGACGCTGCCGAACATCCGGCCCTGGTAGAAAAAGAAGACAATCTCGGCGACCACGCCGATGGTCCACATCACGCCGATGGCGAACTTGCTGTAGCCAAGCTGCTCCAGGTACAGCGAATAGAACACATACAGCGCGGCGTGGGCGAACATCATCAGGAAGGCCGAGCCGAAGAACCAGACCACGTCGGGACGGCGCAGCAAGGGCAGCGCCGGCGGCGGCTTGACGCGCGGCCCATCGTCCGGCGCATCGCGCATGCCGAACACCACCACCAGGAACAGCGCCAGCATGGTGCTCGCCAGCCACGGGAACGCCTCCATGCCGAAACGCTCGAACAGCGCCCCGCCCAGCAGCACGGCCGCAATGAAGCCGGCCGAGCCGAACATGCGGATGCGCCCGTAGCGGTGATCGAAGGCGCCATGGCGGCGCAGCGTGGAAATCGTGAGCGCGTCGCCCAGCGGCGACATGGCGCTGGTGATCAGGTTCAGCCCGATCATCATCGCCATCATCCCGCCGTAGCTGGTCACGCCAGGCACCATCAGGAAAGCGAGCAAGGCCGTGACGGCGGCCAGGCGCAGCAGGCGCACCCGCGTATGCATCACGTCCGACAGCCAGCCCCAGAAATACGGGCCGACGATGCGGCTGACCTGGAAGCAGGCCATCAGTACGCCGATCTGTACCGGGGAAAAACCGCGCCCGGCGAAAAACAGGCTTACATAGGGCGAGATAACGCCGACATAGCCGTAGTAGCCGAGGTAAAAGAGGCCAAAACGCGTCTCGGCGACGCGCCCGCCGCCGAGGGCGTGGGCGTGTGGTTCCGCCTGCGCCAACTCAGCGCGACTGGCCGGACTGCGGTGACTGGGCGGGGATGCGCGGAGTATCGACCTTGACATCGCCGCACTGGGCGCGATGGCGCAGCGCGTGATCGATCAGCACCAGCGCCAGCATGGCTTCGGCGATCGGGGTGGCGCGGATGCCCACGCAGGGATCGTGGCGGCCGAAGGTCTCCACCGTGGCGGGCTGGCCGGCCTTGTCGATGGATTCGCGCGGCGTGCGGATACTGGAGGTCGGCTTGATCGCCAGCGAGACTGTCACGTCCTGCCCGGTCGAAATGCCGCCCAGCACGCCGCCGGCGTTGTTGCCGCGGAATCCTTCCGCGCTGAGTGAATCGCCATGCACGCTGCCGCGCTGGCTGACGCTTTCAAATCCCGCGCCGATCTCCACGCCCTTGACGGCATTGATGCCCATCATCGCGTGCGCGATGTCGGCATCGAGCTTGTCGAACAGCGGCTCGCCCAGGCCCACCGGCACGTTGCTGGCCACTACCTCGATCCGCGCGCCGACGGAATCGCCGTCGCGCCGCAGCGTGTCCATATAGGTTTCCAGTTCCGGCACGATCTCCGCGTTGGGGGCGAAGAAGGGATTCCGCGGTACTTCCGCCCAGTCCACGAACGGCACGCGAATCTCGCCCAGTTGCGACATATAGCCCCGGATTTCGGTGCCGTATTGCTCGCGCAGCCATTTCTTGGCGACCGCCGCCGCCGCCACCACCGGCGCCGTCAGGCGCGCCGACGAACGGCCGCCGCCACGATAGTCGCGGATGCCGTACTTCTGCCAGTAGGTGTAATCGGCGTGGCCGGGCCGGAAGGTCTCGACGATATTGCCGTAGTCCTTGCTGCGCTGGTCGGTATTGCGGATCAGCAGGCAGATTGGCGTGCCGGTGGTCTTGCCCTCGAACACGCCGGACAGGATCTCGACCTGGTCGGCTTCCTGGCGCTGCGTGACATGGCGCGAGGTGCCGGGCTTGCGGCGGTCCAGGTCGATCTGGATATCGGCTTCGGTGAGTTCCATGCCCGGCGGGCAGCCGTCCACCACCGCGCCGATGGCCGGCCCGTGCGATTCGCCGAAAGTGGTGACAGTGAAGAGCAGGCCGAGAGTGTTGCCGGACATGATGGAAACCGCGGAGGGCGTGAGAATTGGGGAACGGGCTACATTGTAAGGCTTTTGCGGCCCGTCCGGCCCCGCCAGGCCGCACCGGGATGCGTCGCCCGGTCTTCAGGTGGTGCCCTCAGGCCCGCATCAGGCCGTCCGTACAGGAGCCAGGTCCGGGTAGTACCGCTCCCGCATGCGTGCCACGTAGGCCACCAGGTTGGGATGGGACTCGGCGGCCGTGCGGATCGGTGTCTCGAACAAGGGGCACAGCGCACCCGCCATGAACGCAAAGACGGTGGCATCGGCGCCGCATGGCTTGTCGCCCATCAGGAAGGGTTGCTCGCCCAGCACGTCGGCCACCGCCGCCACGTCCCGGCTGGCGATGGCGGCCAGGTCGGCCGGGCTGTGGCGGCCAAGCCCCTGCGTCCACAGGATGCGACGGATCTTGGAGCGCACAAAACGGATCGCCAGCCCGCGCAGCGGCCAGGGCACGGACCGGAAGAAAGTTGCCGGACCCCGCGCGAAATTGGCGTCATGGTTCCAGCGCGCGTCGGCCACTGCCCAGTAGAAGTTGTCTTCCAGCATCTTTTCCACCGCCCAGGCGGTGCCACGCTGGGCGGGCGTCAGCCCTTCATTGAAGTCGATGTGGTAGGTCTTCTCYAGGTGCCACCGGATCAGCGTGGAATCGGCCACCACGCGGCCCGCGTCGTCGAGATAGGGCAGCTTGCCCTTGGGCGCGCGCCGCAGGCCGCCACGCTCGGCACGGTACGGCAGGCCCGCGAGCCTGAGCAGCAGGTCGGCCTTGGTGACAAAGGGGCTGGCATCGGGCAGGCCGAATGCCGGCCCAAAGGTGTAGAGCGTGATCATGGTTGCCGACTCCTTTGGCTCGGCGACATCGGGGATACCCGCCGCTGCGGGCACTACGCTAGCGCCCTAGCGCCACTCGCCACGCAAGCCCTGCACCACCTGCTGCAGGCTCTCCGGCGTAGCCAGCTCCGGCGCGATCGGCTCACCCACCACCAGCTCGAGCCGGTTGAGAATGCCGCGCCGGAACGGGCGGGACATGGCCGAGCCACCCTTGCGGGAGAAGAAGCTGCCCCACAGCCCGCGCAGCGCCATCGGCACGACCGGCACCGGCGTACGCCGGATGATCTGCTGAACGCCCTGCTTGAAGGGGTTGATGTCGCCGGTGGCGGTGATCTTGCCTTCAGGGAAGATACAGACCAGGTCGCCCTCCGAAAGCGCGCGCGCGACTTCGTCGTAGGCACGCTCCAGCATCTGCGGGTCTTCGTACGCGGGCGCGATCGGGATCGCCTTGGCCTGGCGGAAGAACCACGACATCAGCGGCACCTTGAAGATGTTGTGGTCCATCAGGAAACGCACCGGCCGCGGGCTCGCGGCCATCAGCACTACCGCATCGGCAAAGCTCACGTGATTGCACACCAGCACCGCGGGGCCTTCGGCCGGGATGCGGTCGGAATTCACGCGCTGCAGGCGGTACACCGTGTGCACCAGGATCCAGGCGATGAAGCGCAGCAGGAATTCCGGCACCAGGCTGTAGATGTAGATGGCCACCAGCGCGTTCAGCAGCCCGACCACCAGGAACAATTGCGGAATGCTGAAGCCGGCCTGGGTCAGCACCACCGCCAGCAGCGAGGAGCCGATCATGAAAAAGCTGTTGAGGATGTTGTTGGCGGCAATGATGCGGGCCCGGTGGGTGGGCGCGCAGCGGCTCTGGATCAGCGCGTACAGCGGCACACTGTAGAAGCCGCCGAACATCGCCAGCAGGAACAGGTCGGCCAGCACGCGCCAATGGCGCGGGTCGGCGGCAAAGCCGGCGAGCCCGGACAGTTCGGCGTGCTGCTCGCCGTTGCTGGCCAGGAAGAGATCGACCGCGAACACTGTCATGCCGATGGAGCCGAACGGCACCAGGCCGATCTCGACGTGGCGCCCGGACAGCCGCTCGCACAGCAGCGAGCCGGTGCCGATGCCGAGCGAGAACACCGCCAGCAGCAGCGTCACCACATTCTGGTCGCCGCCCAGCACGTCCTTGGCAAAGCCGAAAAAGGAGGTCAGGAACGTGGCGCCAAGGAACCAGAGCCACGAAATGCCCAGCAGGCTCAGGAATAC
>NZ_JBFTNE010000097.1:0-26662 GCF_056397325.1 Cupriavidus sp. 05N39 | reverse complement strand
GCAACGAAGGCGGCGGCAAGGGCGGCGGCGGTGATCAGGGTCTTGGCGAAGAGGTTCGAGGTCATGATGTTCTCCATTCACTTTGAGGATCCGCGCTGGGGCGGAATCGAATCGGTACGCTTTGGAAGCCTTCGTTCTTTCTGGTAGTTATCTACTAGTAGATAGAYTGGTTGGCCCAAAAAAACGGGGATTCCCCGGGTGTTGCGCTGGATCCTCTTTCCTGCTTCAGCTTTCTTGCTGGGGCGGAGCAGTGGCTTCCATGTCCTGAATATTATCTACTGGTAGATAGATAGTCAAGGGGTTTTTTCAACGCTCCTGAAAGTCGATGAGGCGGCACTTCGTTCAGGACAGAAAAACGGCGGCGCAACGTCACCGTTGCACCGCCGCTTTCAGGGCCAGGCGACCACTACCCGGATCGTCTTACCGCACCCGCCCTTCCTTCCAGGCCTGCAGCAGCTTGTCGTAGGCGATGGTCTCGCCCTTGGGCTTCTCGTTGGCCAGCTTCTTCCAGGGCGCGTGGTCATCCGACAGCCATTTGGCGGGATCGCTCTTGGGGTTCAGCTTGGGCGCGCAGTTCGTCATGCCGGCGCGCTGCAACCGTCCCATCACCTGGTCCATTTCCTCGGCCAGGTTGTCCATGGCGGCCTGCGGCGTCTTCTCTCCGGTGACGGCTGTCGCCACATTCTTCCACCACAACTGAGCCAGCTTGGGATAGTCAGGCACGTTGGTCCCGGTGGGCGTCCACGCGACCCGTGCCGGGCTGCGGTAGAACTCGATCAGGCCGCCGTACTGCGCCGCGTTCTTGGTGAGGTAGTCGTGGTGGATATCGCTGTCGCGGATAAAGGTCAGGCCGGTGAGCGACTTCTTCAGCGATACCGTCTTCGAGGTCACGAACTGCGCGTAGAGCCACGCCGCCGCGAGACGGTTGGGATCGGTGTTCTTGAAGAAGGTCCAGGAGCCTACGTCCTGGTAGCCGTTCTGCATGCCCTGCTTCCAGTACGGGCCATAGGGCGACGGCGCCATGCGCCATTTGGGCGTGCCATCGGCGTTGACCACCGGCAGGCCCTTCTTGGTCATATCGGCGGTGAACGCCGTGTACCAGAAGATCTGCTGCGCCACCTGCCCTTGCGCCGGCACCGGGCCGGCTTCAGAGAAGGTCATGCCCATGGCCTGCGGCGGCGCGTACTTCTTCATCCAGTCGATGTACTTGGTGAGCGCATAGACCGCGGCCGGGCTGTTGGTGGCGCCGCCGCGCGATACCGAAGCGCCCTCCGGCGTGCACTTGTCGGCGCCCACGCGGATGCCCCACTCATCGACCGGCATGCCGTTGGGCAGGCCTTTGTCGGCCGAACCGGCCATCGACAGCCAGGCGTCGGTGAAACGCCAGCCGAGCGACGGATCCTTCTTGCCGTAATCCATATGGCCGAAGACCTTCTTGCCGTCGAGTTCCTTGACATCGTTGGAGAAGAAATTGGCGATGTCCTCGTACGCGGACCAGTTGGTGGGCACACCCAGGTCATAGCCGTACTTGGCCTTGAACTTGTCCTGCAGGTCCTTGCGCGCGAACCAGTCGGCACGGAACCAGTACAGGTTGGCGAACTGCTGGTCGGGCAACTGGTAGAGCTTGCCGTCCGGCGCCGTGGTGAACTTGGTGCCGATGAAGTCCTTCACGTCCAGCCCCGGATTGGTCCACTCCTTGCCGGCGCCGGCCATATAGTCGGTCAGCGGCAGGATGGCGCCATAGCGGTAGTGGGTGCCGATCAGGTCGGAGTCGGAAATCCAGCCGTCGTAGATGGACTTGCCCGACTGCATGGAGGTCTGCAGCTTCTCCACCACGTCGCCTTCCTGGATGATGTCGTGCTTGACCTGGATGCCGGTGATTTCCTCGAAGGCCTTGGCCAGCGTCTTGGATTCGTACTCGTGGGTGGTGATGGTCTCGGAAACCACGCTGATCTGCGTGACGCCCTTGGCCTTGAGCTTGGCGGCCGCGTCCATGAACCACTTCATCTCGGCGAGCTGCTTGTCCTTGGAGAGCGTCGACGGCTGGAACTCGCTGTCGACCCACTTCCTGGCCTCGGCCTCGCCCGCCCACGCGGCGTGGCCGCAGGCTAGCGCCGCCGCGCAGGCCAGCGCCGTCATGCCCAACTTCACGTGCACCTTCATGAACGTCTCCTCGAGAATCCCCCTCCCTGCTCTTTGTCTGGGACGCGGTCCGGGGAAGGTGCAGGCCGCCATGCCCATTGACGAAAAATCCGTCGCTTTATTCTTGCCGGCCCGGGTTGCCGGCGAACCATGCGAGCCTCAGCCCTTGCGCATCACCAATGCCAGCGCAAGCATCGAAATCACCAGGCTGATCCAGATCGAAGGCTCCTCCGCCAGCGAAAACCACGCCATCATCTTCTCGCCCAGGCCCACCCAGGCCAGGTTGATCCAGGCGGCGCACATCAGTCCGATGAACAACCGGTCGCCCCTGGTGGTAGCGATGGGCAGGAAGCCCTTGCGCTCCATGGTGGGCGCGCGCGTCTCCCACACCGTCATGCCCACCAGCATCAGCGCGATGCAGACGAAGAACACGGCCACCGGGGTGGTCCATACCATCCAGCTGAACATGCGTTCTCCTCCTTACACGCGGCCCATCGCGAAGCCCTTCGCGATGTAGTGCCGCACAAACCAGATCACGATGCCGCCGGGCACGATGGTCAGCACCCCGGCCGCGGCCAGCACGCCCCAGTCCATGCCGGAGGCCGACACCGTGCGCGTCATGGTGGCGACGATGGGCTTGGCGTTGACCGATGTCAGCGTGCGCGCCAGCAGCAGTTCCACCCAGCTGAACATGAAGCAGAAGAATGCGGCCACGCCCACGCCCGCCTTGATCAGCGGCAGGAAGATGGTCATGAAGAAGCGCGGAAAGGAGTAGCCATCCACATAGGCGGTCTCGTCGATCTCGCGCGGCACGCCCGACATGAAGCCCTCCAGGATCCACACCGCCAGCGGCACGTTGAACACCAGGTGGGCCAGCGCCACGCCCAGGTGCGTATCCATCAGCCCGATCGTCGTATAGAGCTGGAAGAACGGCAGGAGGAACACCGCCGGCGGCGTCATGCGGTTGGTCAGCAGCCAGAAGAACACATGCTTGTCGCCGATGAACTGGTATCGCGAAAACGCATAGGCAGCGGGCAGCGCCACGGTGATCGAGATCACCGTGTTCATCGCCACGTAGATCATCGAGTTGATATAGCCCGAGTACCAGGACGCGTCGGTGAAGATGGTCTTGTAGTGCTCCAGCGTGAAATCGTTTGGCCACAGCGACAGCGTGGAGACGATCTCTTCGTTGGACTTGAACGACATGTTCAGCATCCAGTAGATCGGCAGGATGGCGAACACCAGGTACCCCAGCAGGAATACCGCGCGCCAGTAGGTGGCGTTCCGATTGGCTTCACGCATGAGGCATGTCCTCGCTGCCGGCGGTGCCCGCGCGCTGCATCCAGTTATAGAGGATGAAACACGTGAGCAGGATGATCAGGAAGTAGATGATGGAGAACGCCGCGGCCGGCCCGAGATCGAACTGGCCCACGGCCTTCTGCGTCAGGAATTGCGACAGGAAGGTGGTGGCGTTGCCGGGGCCGCCCCCGGTCAGCACGAAGGGCTCGGTGTAGATCATGAAGCTGTCCATGAAACGCAGCAGCACCGCGATCATCAGCACGCCGCGCAGCTTGGGCAGCTGGATGTAGCGGAACACCGCCAGGCGCGAGGCGCCGTCGATCTGCGCGGCCTGGTAGTAGGCATCGGGAATCGCGCGCAGGCCGGCATAGCACAGCAGCGCCACCAGCGGCGTCCAGTGCCAGACATCCATCACCAGCACCGTGAACCAGGCGTCCACCGCGCTGCCGGTGTAGTTGTAGTCGAACCCCATCCCGGCGAGCGCAGCGCCCAGCAAGCCGATGTCGGTACGTCCGAAGATCTGCCAGATCGTGCCAACCACATTCCACGGGATCAGCAGCGACAGCGCGATCACCACCAGCACCGCCGATGCCTTCACCCCTTTGGCCGGCATCGACAGCGCCAGCAGGATGCCCAGCGGGATCTCCACCACCAGCACCGCCAGCGAGAAGCCGAGCTGGCGCAGCAGCGCATCGTGCAGCTCGCCGTCGCGCAGCACCGTGCGGAACCATTCGGTGCCGACGAACACGCGGCGTTCGGGCGAGATGATGTCCTGCACCGAGTAATTGACAATGGTCATCAGCGGCAGGATGGCGGAGAAYGCCACGCACAGCACCACCGGGATCACCAGCAGCCAGGCCTTCTGGTTGACGGGCTTCAGCGTGCTCATGCAACCAGCTCCTCGTTGACGTAGTAACAGGTATGACGGTTGAACACGGACAGCCACACGGTCTCGCCCGCCTGCAGCGCCACGGCTTCGTTGCCGAGCCGCCCGCGCACCGTGGCAGCGTGGCCGGAGGCATCCCGCACGCTGGCGGTGACCAGCCAGTAGGTGCCGATGTCCTGCGCGCGCTCCACCCGCGCCGGCACGGCCTGCGGATCGGTGCTGGCGGCCAGCCGCAGGTACTCGGGGCGCACGCCCACCTGGAACGTGCCGGCCGCCTGCAGTGCCGCGGCCGTGGCCGGCACCAGTTCGGGGAAATAGCGCCGCCCGGCGATCTCGATGGCACCGTCGCGCCATTGGCCCGCCAGGAAATTCATGCCCGGCGAGCCGATGAAATTGCCGACAAAGGTATGCGCCGGCCGCTCGAACAAGGCTTCGGCCGATCCCACCTGCACCGCCTTGCCCCGCGACATCACCAGCACTTGCTCGGCAAAGGTAAGCGCCTCGGTCTGGTCATGCGTGACGTAGATCAGGGTCAGCCGGAACTCGTGATGGATTTCCTTGAGCTTGCGGCGCAACTGCCATTTGAGGTGGGGATCGATCACCGTGAGCGGCTCGTCGAACAGGATGGCCGATACGTCCTGGCGCACCAGCCCGCGCCCGAGCGAGATCTTCTGCTTGGCATCGGCCGCCAGGCCGCTCGCGCGGCGGTCCAGCGCAGCGGACAAGTCGAGCATCTCGGCCACGCGGCCAACGCGCTCCTTCACCTGCGCCGGTGCCACGCCGCGGTTGCGCAGCGGAAAAGCCAGGTTTTCGCCTACCGTCATGGTGTCGTAGATCACCGGGAACTGGAACACCTGGGCGATATTGCGCGCCTGCGGGGTGGCCGCGGTCACTTCGCGGCCATCGAAGGAGACGGTGCCGTGCGAGGGCCGCTGCAGGCCGGAAATGCAATTGAGCAGGGTGGTCTTGCCGCAGCCGGAAGGCCCGAGCAAGGCGTAGGCGCCGCCGTCGTTGAAGGTGAACTTCAACGGCAGCAGCGCATAGTCTTCGTCCGATTGCGGTTCGGGCCGGTAGGAATGGGACAGGTCGAGGTCGATGCGCGCCATCTCAGGCTCCCAGCTCGGCAGCCGCCGGCGCCACCCTGCCCGGCCGCCTGGGCGCGTGGATGCGCGTGCCACCGGCATCGAACAGGTAGAGCTGCGCGGGATCGAGATGCAGCGTGAGCGGCGCCCCGAGTTCCAGATCTACCACGCCGGGAAACTGCGCCACCAGGTTGCCCACCGGCGAGTCCATATGCACGAAGGTATCCGATCCGGACAGCTCCGCCAGCGCCACGCGGCCGGCCACCGGCACGGAGCCGGGCACGGCATCCAGCCGCAATGCACCGGCCCGCACGCCAACCGTCACCGCGCCGGCGTGGGTCGCCGCTTCGGGCAGCGGGAGGGTAATGCCGCCCGCCAGCGCGAGCGCGCCTGCCTGCATCTCGCCCGCCATCAGGTTCATCGGAGGATCGCTGAAGGCGCGCGCCACGCGCAGCGAGGCGGGATAGTGGAAGACTTCCGGCGTCGGCCCGTACTGCAGCAGTTCGCCCGCGTCCAGCACCGCGGTGTGGCCGCCCAGCAGCAATGCCTCCGACGGCTCCGTCGTGGCGTAGATCACCGTGGCATTGCCATGGGCGAAGAGCTGCGTCAGCTCCTCGCGCAGTTCTTCGCGCAGCTTGTAGTCCAGGTTGACCAGGGGCTCGTCCAGCAGCATCAGCGGCGCGCCCTTGGCCAGCGCGCGCGCCAGCGCCACGCGTTGCTGCTGCCCGCCGGAGAGCTCCGCGGGAAGGCGGTCGAGCAGGTGCTCGATATGCAGCCGGGCGGCAAGCGCGCGTACCTGCCCATCGATGTCCTTGGCGCGGCGCAGCTTGAGCGGCGAGGCGATATTGTCGAAAACGCTCAGCGAGGGGTAGTTGATGAACTGCTGGTAGACCATGGAGACATTGCGCTCCCGTACGGGCATGCCGGTCACGTCCACGCCGTCCACCTCTACCCGGCCGGCGCTGGGCCGGTCCAGCCCCGCCATGACCCGCATCAATGAAGTCTTGCCGGCCTGCGTGGCACCGAGCAGAATAGTTACCGCGCCCGGCACGGGCGACAAAGACATGGGATACAGATACGCCTGCGAGCCTGCCTGCTGGGCGATGCCTTCCAATCTGAGCTGCATCGGGTCTCCGGGGTTCGACATGCTGTTCCGCGCCGCCGGACCTGCATCGACGCAGACGCACAAATCTTTGCTTCCGCTCGTTTTAGTTCAAAAACGAACATAAAACAATCATGCACTGCATCATTTGTTTTCGTTTGTGTTTGAACTAGAATGCCGGCATGACGCTAAATCCACGCCAGACCGCCCTGCTTGAAGAGGTTCGCAACCAGGGCTTCGCTTCCATCGACGAACTTGCGCGCAAGTTCGGCGTGACCCTGCAGACAGTTCGCCGCGACGTCAACATGCTGGCCGAAAGCGGCATGCTGGCGCGCTTTCACGGTGGCGTGCGGGTCGAGGGCTCGACGGTGGAGAACATCGCCTATCGCCAGCGCCAGGTGCTCAATGCCGAAGGCAAGGCGCGCATTGCGCGCACCGTGGCCAGCGCGGTGCCCGAGGGTTGCTCGCTGATCCTCAATATCGGCACCACGGTGGAAGAAATCGCACGCGAGCTGATGCATCACCGCGGGCTGCGCGTGATCACCAACAACCTGAACGTGGCCAGCATCCTGGCCGACAACCCCGATTGCGAGGTCATCGTCGCCGGCGGGGTGCTGCGCTCGCRCGACCGCGGCATCGTGGGCGAGGCCACGGTGGAGTTCATCAGCCAGTTCAAGGTGGATATCGGCCTGATCGGCATTTCGGGCATCGAGGCCGATGGCACGCTGCGCGACTACGATTTTCGCGAAGTGAAGGTGGCGCGGACCATCATCGAGCATTCGCGCGAAGTCTGGCTGGCGGCGGATGCCAGCAAGTTCAACCGGCAAGCCATGGTGGAACTGGCGCATCTCTCGGAGATCGACCGGCTCTTCACCGATCAGCCGCTGAAGCCGCCGTTCGAGAGCATGCTGGAAGAAAGCGGAGTGAGCTGTGTGGTCGCGCAGGCGTGAGCGCGCCGACCGGCAGCGTCCAGGCTGGCGAGGCGGTGCCGGCGCGGCTGGCGCCGGGCACCTGGTGATGGGCTTACTTGAAGACGACGGTCTTGTGGCCGTTGAGCAGGATGCGGTGCTCGGCATGCCATTTGACGGCGCGCGCCAGGGCCACGCATTCCACGTCGCGGCCCACCGCCGTGAGCTGCTCGGGATCCATGCTGTGGTCCACGCGCTCGATTTCCTGCTCGATGATCGGGCCTTCGTCCAGCGCGGCCGTCACGTAGTGGGCGGTGGCGCCGATCAGCTTCACGCCGCGGTCGTGCGCCTGGTAGTAAGGCTTGGCGCCCTTGAAGCTGGGCAGGAAAGAGTGGTGGATATTGATGGCGCGGCCGGCCAGCTTGCGGCACAGGTCGTCGGACAGCACCTGCATGTAGCGCGCCAGCACCACCAGGTCGATGTTCTGCTCCTGCACGATCTCGAACACCTTGTTTTCCTGCGCGGCCTTCTGCTCGGCCGAGGCGTTCATCATCGGCAGGTGGAAGAACGGAATATCGTACGACGCCGCCAGCTGGTAGAAATCGCGGTGGTTCGACACGATGGCGGCGATCTCCACCGGCAGGCCGCTGGCCTTGGCGCGGAACAGCAGGTCGTTCAGGCAATGGCCGATCTTCGACACCATGATCATCACGCGCGGCTTGACGCTGGCGTCGAACAGGTCCCACTGCATGGCGAACTGGTCGCCGACCGGCGCGAAGGCGGCCTTCAGCGTGGGCAGGTCGGGGCCGCCGGCGGCCGGCGTGAAGTGCACCCGCATGAAGAAGCGGCCGGTGAACTCATCGCCGAACTGGTCGGAATCGACGATATTGCAGCCGTGCTGGAACAGCAGGCCCGAGACGGCATGGACGATGCCCGGCTGGTCCGGGCAGGAGATGGTGAGAATGAATCCGGTATTGCTCATCGTGTGTTGTTCTGTCGTGTGCGCGCCGATCATGGGCGGGGGGTGCCGGGCACGCTCCAGCCGCGGCGGTTGAGCGCATCCAGCGTCACCAGGGTCGCATCGACCGTCATGGCGCCATCCGCCATGATAGCAAGCAATGCCTCCGGCTCGATACGGCGGTGCTCGGCCACCTCGCCGTCGCGGTTATGCGGCACGAAATCCGGCGGCAGCGGCAAGTCGTACACATATACGGCTTCCCACTGCACGCCTTCGGGAATTTCGCGCAGGACTTCGATCACTCCGTGCGACTCGGCACGCCGCGCCAGCGCCGGCGGGATGCCGGATTCCTCGTCGCACTCGCGCACCAGCGTGGCGAGCGGATCGCTGCCGTGCGGCATGCCGCCTGCGACCAGGTTGTCCCACATCCCCGGATCGACCGCCTTGGCCGCGCTGCGGCGTGAAATCCACAAGGCGCGTTCGCCGGCAATCACGCCATTCATGTGCGAGGCGAAGGTCAGCAGCCCGAGAAAACGCGCCGCCGCGCGTTCGATGGTGGCAAAAGCCAGCGCCTCCAGCGCGGGCGTGACGGCGAACAGTTCGTCGCGCCAGCCACGCACATGGCCGGTATCCGCCAGCCAGCGCGCCAGCACCGCCAGCGTGGCGCTGCGCGCCGCAAAGTCGCCGCAAGACGGCAGCAGCGCCACGCTGCCGTCTTGCGAATCGCCCAGCACGCCCGGCACWGCCTCCTGCGCGCGCAGGATGCCGGCATGCGCGCGCGGCAGCCAGCCAACCTGGCGCCCTGCCACCGTCAGCCGCAGATGGGCTTCGGCATCGAAGGGGCTGCGCGCGGCGAGCGATCCGCTAATGCGGGAAATGGCGGAAACGCCGGTATCGCGGACTTGGCTGTCGGGCAAGGTATCGGACATGAATGATCTCGGCGGCCGGCAAGGCACGCCCGTAAAAGTATTTCCAGGACAAAACGCATGACGCAAATTCAGCCGCCGGGCCTGCCGCAATTCATACTGGCGCTCGACCAGGGCACCAGCAGCTCGGGCGCCATCCTGTTCGATCACGCCGGCAATGTGGYGCGGRTCGCSCAGCGCGARTTCCGGCAATATTAYCCGCAYCCYGGSCAYGTCGAGCACGATCCCTAYGARATCTGGCARTCGCAGCTGGCSGTGGCSCACGAGGTGCTCAACGATGCCGGCGTCTCGGCCAGCCAGATTCGCGCCATCGGCATTACCAACCAGCGCGAGACCACCGTGCTGTGGGACCGCCAGACCGGCGAGCCGATCGGCCGCGCGCTGGTCTGGCAGGATCGCCGCACGGCGCCGATGTGCGAGACGCTGCAGGCCGAGGGCCACGGCGACCTGTTCCGCGACAAGACCGGCCTGATCCTCGACGCCTATTTTTCCGGCACCAAGCTGCGCTGGATGCTGGACAACACCGAAGGCGCGCGCGAACGCGCCGAGCGCGGTGAGCTGGCCTTCGGCACGGTCGACAGCTGGCTGATCTGGCAGCTCACGGACGGCAAGCGCCACGTCACCGATGTATCCAACGCCTCGCGCACGCTGCTGTTCAACATCCACACCTTCCAGTGGGACGACGCCCTGCTCGGCCTGCTTGATATCCCGCGCAGCCTGCTGCCCGAGGTAGTGCCTTCCAGCGGCGAGGTGGCACGCACCGCACTGAGGCTGTTCGGCGCGGAGATCCCGATCGCCGGCATCGCCGGCGACCAGCAGGCCGCCACCTACGGCCAGGCCTGCCACGCGCCCGGCATGGCCAAGAACACCTACGGCACCGGCTGCTTCCTGCTGATGAACACGGGGTCGCAGCCGGTGACTTCGCACAACCGGTTGCTGACCACCATCGGCTGGCAACTGGGCGGAACGGCGCCGGCCGCCAGCCGCACGCAATATTGCCTGGAGGGCGGCGTATTCATGGGCGGCGCCACCATCCAGTGGCTGCGCGACGGCTTGCAGATCATCAACAGCGCACCCGAAGTCGAACCGCTGGCGCGCCAGTGCGACGACACCGACGGCGTGGTGCTGGTGCCAGCCTTCGCCGGCCTGGGCGCGCCGCACTGGGACCCGTTCGCGCGCGGCACGCTGGTGGGCCTCACGCGCGGCAGCGGACGCCCTCACATCGCCCGCGCCGCGCTGGAATCGATCGCGCTGCAAAGCGTGGACGTGCTGGACGCCATGCAGAAGGACGCCGGCATCTCGCTGGCCGAACTGCGCGTGGACGGCGGCGCTTCGCGCAGCGATCTGCTGATGCAGATGCAGGCCGACCTGCTCGGCACGGCCGTGGTGCGCCCGCGCGTGACCGAGACCACGGCGCTCGGCGCCGCCTACCTGGCGGGGCTGGCCACCGGCTACTGGAGCGGCGAGGAAGAGATCGCCAGCCAGTGGCAGGTGGAGCACCGCTTCGAGCCCAACCTGTCCGCGGATGCGCGCGCTTACCGGCTGTGGCGCTGGCATCGCGCGGTAGAACGCGCGCGCGACTGGGCCCGCGAGGACAGCGCGCCGCCCCGATCGGCAAACTGAGCGCGGGCGGGCCACATCCCGCGCAACCGGCATAACCGGCGGAACCGCGCAACGCAATCAGCGCCCGCCATCAGCATTCGCATCAAACAAGGAATCATGCAGAAACTGTCTACTCCCATCCTGCCGCCAGACCGCGCCGCCCTGCTCGCCACCCTCGAGCGCGAGCCGAAGTGGGATGTGATCGTCATCGGCGGCGGCGCCACCGGCCTGGGCACGGCGGTGGATGCCGCCTCGCGCGGCTACCGCACGCTGCTGGTGGAAGCCGCCGACTTCGCCAAGGGCACGTCCAGCAAGGCCACCAAGCTGGTCCATGGCGGCGTGCGCTACCTCGCGCAGGGCAATATCAGCCTGGTGCGCGAGGCGCTCCACGAGCGCGGCCTGCTGGCCCGCAACGCGCCCCATCTGGTATGGCCGCTCGGCTTCGTGGTACCTGCCTACCAGTTGTTCGACCAGCCCTTCTACGGCATCGGCCTGAAGCTCTATGACATGCTGGCCGGCGGACTCAACCTGTCCGGCAGCCGCTGGCTGAACCACCGCGAGACGCTGGCGGCGGCACCGACCCTGGCCGAGCACGTGGGGGGCCGGCCCCTGCGCGGCGGCAATCTGTACTTCGACGGGCAGTTCGACGACGCCCGCCTGGCCATCGCGCTGATGCGCACGCTGTTCGATGTGGGCGGCACGGCCATCAACTACCTGCGCGTGAGCGGATTGTCACAGCGCAATGGCGTGATTGACGGCGTCACCGTGCAGGACGTGCTGGGCGGCGCCAGCTTCGACCTCAAGGCGCCCTGTGTGATCAACGCCACCGGCGTCTGGGTCGATGCCATCCGCCAGATGGAAGACGGCAACGCGCGCAGCATGGTGGCGCCCAGCCAGGGCGTGCATCTGACGCTGCCGCGCAGCTTCCTGCCCGGCGACCGCGCCATCCTGATCCCCAAGACCGACGACGGCCGCGTGCTGTTCGTGGTGCCCTGGAACGGCCACACCATCGTCGGCACCACCGATACCCCGCGCCAGGACCTGCCGCTGGAGCCCCATGCCGGCGCCGACGATGTCGACTTCATCCTGGAGACCGCCGCGCGCTACCTGTCGCGCACGCCCACCCGCGCCGACGTGACCAGCGTCTGGGCCGGCCTGCGCCCGCTGGTCAAGGCCACCGGCGAAGCCTCCACCGCCTCGCTCTCGCGCGAGCACACCATCCTGGTCTCCAAGGCCGGCCTGATCACCGTCACCGGCGGCAAATGGACCACCTACCGCAAGATGGCCGAGGACGTGGTGGGCACGGCAATCCAGCGCCAGATGCTGCCGGCCGCGCCATGCGTGACCGCGGAACTGCCGCTGCATGGCTCGCAAGGCTTGCCAGCCGACCTGCCCCCGTCCGGCAGCGGTTCGCCCGACCGCTACTACGGCAACGAACTCGGCATGCTGCGCGCGCTGCCGGGCAACGACGAATTGCTGGTGCCCGGCTCCGGGCTCACTGCCGCCCATGTGCGCTTTGCCGCGCGCTTCGAGCTGGCGCGGCGGGTCGAAGACGTGCTGGCGCGCCGCAATCGCGCACTATTCCTGGAAGCCAGCGCCGCCAGCGCGGCAGCGCCCCGGGTAGCCGAGATCCTGGCCGAGGAGCTTGGTCACGACGCCGCCTGGCAATCCGCCGAGGTGGACAGTTTCCGAGGTCTCGCAAGCAGCTATATGCTGGCCTGAAGGCGACGCCGCCCCACGGGAAACGCGGCCGTCACACCCTGGCCTGTTTCATCGGCACCTGATCAACAAGGAAACCACATGTCCCTTCGTTCGCTCCTGCGCCGCGCCGCCAACTGCGCTCTCGCCGGCGCCATCTGCCTGGCCGCGGCCCCCGCCTTCGCCAGGCCCGGCATCGACGGCGTGCGCTTCGACCCGGCCCGCACCGTGCGCTACCAGTGCGACGAAGGCAAACAGCTCACGGCGCGCTACTTCAACAGCGCAGACAACCAGATCGCCATCCTGCGGCTGGACGGCAAGCCGCTGCTCTTCGTCAGCGTGCTCACCGGCTCTGGCGCCCGCTATGCGCATGGTGCCCACCTGTGGATCACCAAGGGCGACGAAGGCATGCTGGAGGACCTGACCAAGGGCGAAAACGCACCGCCGGTCTACGCCAACTGCCGTGCGGTCAAGTAGACCATCTCCAGAACATTTTGGTGCTGACGCCCCGGTCGAGCGATAATGCGGGTTATCGAATCAGGGAGAACACCATGGACGAGATTGATGATCTGTCCGATCTGCCGATGCCCCGCTTTATCTGGGGCTTCGCGATCTTCACGCCCAAGGGCGGCGAGGTCATGCATGACGAATTTGAATATCTGACCCATACCCGCGCGCCGCGCTTCACGTGCCGGGTGGTCGAACTGGAAGACATGCCGGTCGACAGCGAGGAAACCGGCATCGACGGGCGCATCGTGCACTACGACGAGCCGGGCCGCCTGTTCTACATCTCCGACGCCGGCATCGCCCTGGTGAACTTTGAGTTGTTCGACAAAGTGCCGGAGAAGCAGAAACTCAAGAAGATCTGCGACGAAGCCATCGAAAACTGGATGTTACGGCGCGATTTCCTCGATTCGGAGGAAGGCGAAGAGGACTGAGCGTCCCTTTACCCCTTTGCCCACACCGAGGGATAACGGCCGGCAGGTCGTTATCCCCAGGCCCCGCCTGGCGTCTCCGCCGGGCAGCCGAATTCCCCCGACTCCCCTCCCCCGTCCTTCCCGCCGCTCCCGGCTGAGCCGTCCCTTGCGCGGCAAACCCGCTGCCCCTGGCATGCGCAGAGTTCCTACATTCGTCAGCCGCATCCTACAACGCAAGGGGAAGCCGCCGGACACCGCGCCAGATCCGCCCTGCTTATAGTGGAACCATGGAAAACACGGAAGAAAGGAAGGAAATCATGCCCTACATCCTCGCCTGGTTGCTCGGTGTCCCGGCCTTCGTGCTGCTGCTGATCTGGCTGTTCGTGCATTAAGTTGCGAGCTTGCCGATCCGGCGCATAACCCGGACCCCGGATAGCAAAACGCCCGCTGATATGCCAGCGGGCGTTTTGTTTTTACCATTCAGCGTTTCGCGCCACCCTGTGAATGAAGGCGCACATGTTTCAGCGTTTCATCCCAGACCGCGTCCACGCGGATATCAGCCTGCCGCGTCCTGCGCGGGCAGGCCGCGTTCCAGCGCTTCCTTGAGCAGGCCGCTCATGCCACCGGCATGCGCCGGAGCCAGCGCCTGCAGGCGCTTGACCAGTTCAGCGTCGAGCTTGCAGGCAAACGGCACCAGGCCTTGTTCCTGGTCGAGCCGGCGCTGTTCGCGGCGATCGACCTTGGCCGGGCCGGTATCGCGCCCGGCGCGGAGGGCGGCGGACAGCTTCAGGCTGTTGGCCAGCTTCAGTGCTTTGTTCTTTTCGAGGTCGGTCTTTTTCACGGCATGTTCCGCTAGAGTCTGTCTGGGGCGGTATTGTACGCAGGTCGGCGGCAGGTCCCGCTTTGTATTGCGCGCGCTGCACAGCGCGCGCACGCCCGGCACCCGCGCCCCACGTCCCGAGACTACCTCGGACCGCGCCTATTCCGCCTCCCTCACCTCGATCAACTCCGCCGCCACACGCTCGATCTCCGCGTAGACGGGAAGCGCCTCGTCCGGGCCGGTACAGCCGACGCCGGTCGCACTGGCTTCGTCAGCGCCGGGCGGATGAAAGACAAACGCCATGCCGGGCTGCCACCTCGGATCGTTCTTCAGGCTTTCATTGAGGATTGCCAGATACTGGCCGCGAGTGAACACGTGCTTGGACATCTTCACCTCCGAATAATTTGTCGGGATCGTAGCATGGCGCGAGGCCTGATCCGGGTGAGCCTCGATACACGCGCACGATCATGCATGCGATGATCGCGTGGCTTTTGCCGGAATCGAGCCGCTATCGATGCAACATCGATAAGACATTGCCAAAACAACGATAAGACAAAGGATGAGACAAATGATACGTAGCACATTGCCAGTGCTTGCGGTCGCGTTGCTGGCCGCTTGCGCGGCCCCGGAGTCGACGCAGAGCGCCGCCCCGCTCACGACCCGTTTTTCCACCGCGCAACTGGACGCCATGAGCACACGCGTGCGTGCCGATGTCGCGCAGGGCCGTATTCCCGGCGCCGTGTACCTGCTCGCACGCAACGGCAAAATCGTCGATACGCAGTCCATCGGCTGGCAGGATGCGGCCGGCAAGGTACCGATGCGGTCCGACTCGATCTTCCGCATCTATTCGATGAGCAAGCCAATCGTCTCGGTGGCCGTGATGATGATGGTCGAGGACGGACGCCTGCAGCTTGCCGATCCGGTCTCCAGGTACCTGCCCGAACTCAAGGGCCTGCGGGTCGGCGTGGAGAAGACCGACGCCGCCGGCAAGCCCGTGCTGGAACTGGTGCCAGCCCAGCGCGAGATGACAGTGCAGGACCTGATGCGCCATACGTCGGGGCTGACCTATGGCGTGTTCGGCAAGTCGCTGGTCAAGGAGGAATACAAGCGCCTGGACGTGGATGCCACAGAGCAAAGCAATACGGAATTCATTAGCCGTCTCGCCAAGGTGCCGCTGCAGTTTCAGCCGGGCACCACCTGGGAGTACAGCCGCTCCACCGATGTGCTGGGCGCCTTGCTGGAACGCGTGTCGGGCCAGACCCTGGCGGCGCATCTGCAGCAGCGCATCTTCACGCCCTTGCAGATGAAGGACACTGGCTTCTGGGTTCCGCAGGCCCAGCAGGCCCGCATCGCCGAGCCCTTTGCCATCGACCCCGACAGCAAGGTACCGGTCGGGCTGATCGATGTGCGCCACGCGCCGAAACTCGAATCGGGTGGCGGCGGGCTGGTGTCGACCGCGGCGGATTACTTCCGCTTTGCCCAGATGCTGCTCAACGGCGGCGAAATCGACGGCGTGCGCCTGCTCTCGCCGAAGACGGTCGCCTATATGACTGCCGACCACCTCGGCACGATTGCCGGGCCTTCGCTGGCGCGCGGCCCGGCCTACCTGCCGGGTCCGGGCTATGGCTTCGGCCTCGGTTTCGGCACGCGCACGGGCACTGGCGAGGCAGCCACGCCGGGGTCGGTTGGCGACTACTACTGGGGCGGAGTCGGGGGCACCTACTTCTGGGTCGACCCGAAGGAGAAGACCGTGGCGATCTGGATGATGCAGGCGCCCGGGCAGCGTGAGTACTACCGCGCCTGGTTCCGGAACAAGGTGTATAGCGCCATGACGCCGTGATGCGCGGATGACAGGACCGGCGCGCACGCGCCGGTAGCGATGGCATGGCGACGCGGCCGCCTGCCGCCGCATTGGAGCGCCGGCGCCAGCCGGCCTCCCCCCCTACAGCGCGCTGACGGACTCGCCCGGCACCAGGCCGTTGATGATGTCCTCGCCGAACTTCACCGCGCCGCGGCGCGCGGTGCCGATATTGTCCCAGGGCGCCGCGGCAAGCCGGAACACGCGCGAACGCTCGGTGCCCGGCTCATGTCCTTCGCGGCAGATAACCACGGAAGCATTGAAACTGCGATCCGGCCGGCGCTCTGGCCAGGTGCGCTCAGCCTGGTGGCGATAGATCAGCGGATAGAGATCGAAACCCTTGTAGCGGGTAAATGGTCCAGTGTCCAACTTGCGCTCCCCTAGTGATGGTTGAATGGCGAATGCGGCCTGCCGGCGCCGCACCGCAGCGGATTCGCCTCGCCCTGTTCCCGGGCGATGGCGACAATACCTTCATGCTGCCTTCAGGTTGCCTTCAGGTCTGTATCGACCAGCCAGGCCCCTTGCCGTTCTTGTCGCTCTCGTGCCGCCAGCGGCAACCGCAATCGGCACAGGTGTAGGTGGCAAAGGTGATCGCGGGCTGGCCGCGCGGCTTGATGCGCTGCGTGTCCGTCAATAGCAGCCGGGGATGCCCCGTGCCGCCGATCGAGCCAGGCTGGATCTGCGCACAGGCCTCGCACATGCTCATCATCGCTCCCGCGCCTTGCGCGTGCACTTCGTCCCCGCGTGCCGGCCTCGCACCGCCAGTGCGAGGAACCGCATCGCCAATACCGTGCGGCTATCTATCCGCCGCCATCGCCTTGAGCTGCGCGTCGCCGGCTACGCGCGCAGCATCCGATGTGGTGAAGGTATCGTCCGAAACAATGGTGCGCTTGAGCAACTGCGCAGAGAAATCGACCAGGGTGATTACCCATACATAGCGCCCCGCCTGGGGGGCTGTCTGGACAATAGCCTGCAGGTGCGGCGTGGAATCCTTAGCCATGATGCTCCTCCGGAGGATCGCATCAGGGCACTTTAGCACGAGTTGCGCATGAGGCGGCTGCAACGCCTCCTCGGCCGGGACACGCGACGCTCACGGCGCGCTCAGACCACTTGCTGTCCGCGCAGCGTCTCCAGATCGGCCGCCGTCAGGCCCAGTTCGCCGTAGAAGGCGTCGTTGTGCTCGCCCACCGCCGGGCCGCTGCGGGGCGCCGGCGGCTGGTGGCCGGAAAACCGCGGCACCATGCAAGGCGCGGGAATCGAGCCGAGATCGGGATCGGGCAAGCGGACGATCGCGCCGCGTGCCTGGAAATGCGGATCCCGCATGATATCGGCGATGGTGAATATCTTGCTGAACGGGATCTCGCGCGCGCCGAGCGCCTGCGCCACTGCCGCGTAGTCATGCGTGGCGAACCATGTCTTGATGACGGCATCGAGCGCATCCAGATGGCGCACGCGCTCCGGGTTGCTGGCATAGCGCGGGTCGTCCGCCATGCCGGCCTCGCCGATGGCATGGCAAAGGCGGCGGAAGATCGGGTCCGACGAGGCTACCAGCGAAACCCAGTGGCCATCCGCCGTGGCGTACATATTGGACGGCGCGGTGTAGGTGGCACGATTGCCGGCGCGCTGGCGCACCTGCCCCAGTTGCTCGTACTCCACGGCGAGCGGCTCCAGCAAACGGAACAATGCCTCAGTCGCCGACAGGTCGATCTCGCGRCCGTGCACGCCATTGCCACGATCCTGCGCGCGCCGGCTGTCGGCCACGGCGGCCGCAATCGAAAACGCACCGAACAGCCCCGCCACCATATCGCCCATCGGATAGTTCATGTGCAACGGCGGGCCGCAGGGATCGCCCACCAGGTTGGTGAAGCCGCTCATCGCTTCGAACACGCGCGCAAAACCCGCGCGACCAGCATACGGCCCGGTCTGCCCGAAGCCGGTCAGGCGCAGGATCGTCAAGCGCGGGTTGGCGGCGTGCAGCGTCCCGGCATCCAGGCCCCAGCGATCCAGCGTGCCGGTACGGAAGTTCTCCACCAGCACGTCGAACTGCGGCAGCATCTTGAGAAACAGTGCGCGGCCCTCCGGTTTGCGCACGTCGAGCGTGATGCCGCGCTTGCCGCGATTGGTGACCTTCCAGTAAAGCGGCAGCTTATCCTTGACCGGCGCCAGCCCACGCAGCGGATCGGTGCCGTCGGGCAACTCGAGCTTGACGACTTCCGCGCCCATGTCGGCGCACAGCGTGCTGGCAAACGGGGCGGCCACAACCGTGGCCATGTCGAGGATGCGCACGCCGGCCAGCGGCCCGCCTTGATGCGCGGCAGCCGCGTCTTGATCTGTGTGGTTCATGATGGAGTCGGGGGAACGAGTCTTGTGTGGTGGGCAATAGCAGGAGCTCGCACAAGCGCTGCCCGGACCTATCGCATTGCGCGGCGTAACGCTGGGCGTTTTCGTCATGGCCGCCATGGCCGGACCCTGAACTTGGCTATGCATACCTGCTGCATATCTGCTTAGTCGAGCGTGGTGCCGGTCGACTTCACCAGCGCAGCCCACCATGCCGTATCGCTACGGATCTGCGCGGCGAACTGTTCGGGCGTATTGCCGACCGGTTCCGCGCCCAGGTCCACCAGGCGCTTGCGCATCTGCGGCCTGGCCAGGATCTTTGCGGTCGCGTCATGCAGCCTGGCAATGATCGGGCGCGGCGTGCCGGCCGGAGCCATCAGCCCCTTCCATGCCGTCACCACGTAGCCCTTCAGGCCGGCCTCCTCCATCGTCGGCACATCGGGGAGCGCACTGGCGCGTTTGTCGCTCGCCACCGCCAGGGCACGCAGGCGGCCCGACTGGACATACGGCAACAGCGCGGGCATGTTGTCGATCATCATCGTAATGTGCCCGGCGATCAGGTCGGCCACCGCAGGGCCGCTGCCCTTGTACGGCACGTGCTGCAGCTTGATGCCCGCGGACTGGTTCAGCAACTCGCCCGCAAGCTGCGCCGGCGAGCCGTTTCCGGGCGAGCCAAAGCTGAGCGTTCCGGGCCTGGTCTTGGCGTAGGCGATGAACTCCTTGAGATTGAGCGCCGGAATCGAAGGGTTGACCACCATCAGGTTGTGTTCGCGCGCGAGCATCGTGACTGGCGCCAGATCGCGCACCGGGTCATAGGACATGCGAGGGTAAAGGCTGGGGTTGATGACGGTGGCCCCCGCCGCAGCGAGCAGCAGCGTGTAGCCGTCGGGCGCTGCCTTGGCCACCGCATCGCCGCCGATATTGCCGCCCGCGCCGGCCTTGTTCTCCACGACCACGGACTGCCCGAGTTCCTCCTTCAACTGTTCGGCCAGCAAGCGCGCGAGCGTATCGGTGGAGCCGCCCGGCGGGAACGGCACGACCAGCCGGATCACCTTAGCGGGATAAGCCGCCTCGGCCAGCGCGGGTTGCACGAGTCCAAGCGTGGCCAGCAGGACAGCGCCTGCCGCAAGCATGGTTTTCAACATGGTGTCTCCTTGACGGTATGACGCCACCTGGCGCGACCGCCGGCGGCTGCTCTTTCTTGACGAAACCGAACGATTACGACGCGCTCGCGGCAGCAGCCAGCGCGAGCGTGCGTTTGGCGATATTGAGTTGGTGGATCTGGCTGGTGCCTTCGTACAGCCGGAACAGGCGCACGTCGCGATAGAAGCGTTCGATGCCGAAATCGGCGATATAACCGTAGCCGCCAAACATCTGCACGCAGCGGTCGGCCACGCGCCCGCACATCTCGGAAGCGAAGTACTTGCAGATCGAAGCCTGCATGGTGACGTCCTCGCCGCGATCGCGCTGACGCGCCGTTTCCATGATCAGCGCGCGCGCCGCGTGGATCTCGGTCTGGCAGTCGGCAATCATCGCCTGCACCAGCTGGAATTCCGCCAGCGGCTGGCCGAACTGCTGGCGCCCGGCAACGAACCGGATCGCCTCGTCGAGCATGCGGATGGCCGGCCCGGTGCACAGCGCGGCCAGGTGGATGCGCTGCTTGTTGAGCACCTTCATCGCGGTGCGAAAGCCCTGCCCTTCCTCGCCGCCGATGAGGTTGGAGGCCGGCACGCGGCAGTCGCTGAAATGCACTTCGGACACCGGCGAGCCCTCCTGCCCCATCTTGCGGTAGGGCTGCCCGGTACTCAGTCCCGGCGTGCCGCGTTCGACGATGAACGCCGAGATGCCGGCCGCGCCGGCGCGCGCGGGATCGGTGCGCGCCATGACCGTGAACAAGCCGGCGATGGGCGCATTGGTGATGAAACACTTGGTGCCGTTGATCACGTAATGATCGCCTTCGCGCCGCGCGGAAGTCGTCAGCGCCGTGGCGTCCGAGCCGGCCTCCGGCTCGGTCAGCGCGAAGGAGCCGGTCAGCTCCCCGCTGGCCAGCAAAGGCAGGTAGCGGCGCTTCTGCGCCGCCGTGCCGTCCGCCACCAGCGCCTCGGAGCCAATGCCGGTATTGGTGCCCACCCGCGCACGGAAGGCCACCGAGCATTGCGACAGCTCCAGCGCCGCCAGCACCAGCTCCTCGGTCGTCATGCCGGCGCCGCCGTACTCCTCGGGAATCGAAAATCCGAACAGGCCCATCCCGGCCATTTCCCGCACCAGCGGCTCGGGCACATCGTCCAGCCTGGCGACTTCGGCCTCACGCGGCACCAGCCGCTCGCGCACGAAACGCCGCAATTCGGCCAGGAAGGCTTGGAAGGCATCCGGTTCCCTGATCATCTGTCTTGCTCCATCCGGTCATTGCCGCCGGGATCGGCCGCATGCAAACCAGCGTAGCAATCCGTGCCTGGAAAGCGGATCGATGTTTTGCTATCTTGAACGCAGGCCATGCGCGCCGGGCGCATCAATGGCTATGATGGATGCATGCCACGCCCATGCGGCCTGCCCGCGCCCTCCGCCGTTTCCGCCCCCCCAAATCATGCCGCCCCGTCCCCATCACCCCGACCCCGCCTTCGCCACCACGCTGGCCCACGGCCTGGCGCTGCTGGAGTGCTTCCGAGTGGGCGAGCCGGTCATGAGCAACAAGCAACTGGTGGAACGCACCGGGCTGTCCAAGGCCACGATCAGCCGCCTGACCTACACGCTGGCGGCACGCGGGTTGCTGCTCTACGACACGGAGCTGCGCCGCTACCGGCTGGGTTCCACCGCGCTCTCGCTGGGCTACCCGCTGCTGGCCAGCCTCAAGGTCAGGCAGCTCGCGCGGCCGCTGATGAAGGCACTCGCCGACCAGGTCGGCGGCTCGGTCTCGCTGGGCCTGCGCGACCGGCTGCAGATGGTCTATGTGGAAACCAGCCGCGGCCACGACGCCATCGCCTTCCGGCCCGATATCGGCGCATCCCTGCCCATGCTCGCCACCGCCATGGGGCGGGCATGGCTGTGCCAGGCGTCCCCGGTGGAACGGGAGCCGGTGCTGGCGGCACTACGCGTGGCCGATGCAGGGCAATGGCAGGCTCACGCGCCCGCGCTGGACGCCGCGGCGCATGATCTTGCCACGCTCGGATTCTGCCTCTCGCGCGGGGAATGGCAGCGCGACGTGCATGCAGTGGCCGTGCCGATGCGCGCCGAAATCGATGGCGAGACGCTGGTCTTCAATTGCGGCGTGCCCGGCGCCAGGATGACACCGCGCAAGCTCGAACGCGAGATGGGGCCGCGCCTGCTGCGGCTGGTCCGGCGCGTGGAAAAGGAACTGGGGACATCGTGATGGCAGCGACGCCTTCCCAGATTGCACCCGCAGCGGACCAGGACAATGCCGCCGACCGCCAGTTCGCCACCACGCTAGCGCACGGCATCGATATCCTGCTGTCCTACCGTGCCGGCGAGTCCCTGCTCGGCAACAAGGATTTCGCGCAACGCACCGGCCAGTCGCGATCGGCCGTGGCCAGGCTCACGCACACGCTGACCGTGCTCGGCTACCTGCGCCGTGACGCCACCCAGGCCAAGTACCGGCTGGGCGCGCCGGTGCTCTCGCTCGGCTATCCGCTGCTGGCCAGCATGCATATCCGCCAGCTCGCGCGGCCGCTGATGAAGGAACTCGCTGATCGCATTGGCGGCGCGGTCTCGCTCGGCATGCGTGACCGCACGCAGATGATCTATGTCGAAACCGCCCGCTCCACCGACAGTCTTGTCGTCACGCCGGACATTGGCGCAGCGCTGCCAATGCTCACCACGGCCATCGGCAAAGCCTGGTTGTGCAAGGCGCCCGCGGCGGAGCGCGACAGCGTGCTCAACCGCCTGCGCCTGCAAGACCCGGAAGCCTTCATTCGATTCCATCCACAGCTAGCGAACTTGCGCCAGGACTTCGAAGCCAAGGGCTACTGCGTGAATCGCGGTGAATGGCGCGGCGATGTGTATGCCTTTGCGGTGCCGTTATTCAGGCCGGTGGATTCCCAATGGCTGGTCTTCAACTGTGGCGTGTCGGCACAGGCAGGGTCGTTTGCCATGCGCGAACGCGAAGTCGCACCGGGGCTGCTGACCCTGGTGCGTAGCGTGGAGGACTTGCTGGGGATGCGGTGAGTGCGCGGGTTCGATACAGGATGCCGGACACCGGACTCAATGCTCGAAATCGAGCCCACCAAGCAGCACCGTGGGATCCGCTTGCGAACGCGTCCCGAAATCGATCTGCCGCGGCGTCTGCCACGCGCGCATCTTGCCCGCCAGGGCCGCGAGATAGTGCTCGAACTTCTCCGCGCCGCCGGCAGCGAACAACGCCTCGACCTCGAGACTGTCCCACGACAGGTAGACGTTCAACTGGTGCGCGAACCGCCGCGGTTCATCGAACGGTTCGCCGCAGAGATGGACCCGCGCGGGGCAGTCGGACGTCTCGTCTGGTATGACCTCCACGCGGATACGCTGCTTGAACAGATTCGCTATCGTCTCGGCGATTCGCGGGGCAAACTCCGCGTTGAAACGCGGTGCGATGTCATGGCTCACTGAATGTCTCTTCCCGGTTTTTGAGGATCGTAGCACGGGGCGTTCGCCCCGGCGGCGCCGGGATTGCGAGTCGATTTCCAGACGATCGCCGCGTGCGCCAGGGAGCACAAGCGCCCGGGATGCTATCGCGCAAAAGCAGGTTGACCCCGCCATTTGCTGACCTATACTGAAAACCTGCCGGCTGAGACACGCAGTAGCAATGCGAAGGTAAGCGGCAGAATGATCCCCCTGGCCAATATGGCAGTGAGATCAAGCGTGCCAGATAGGCATGCAAGTCCGAACCGGATCCCAGTGAGTTTGCCGACCCGGTTCGGATCCCCCCGCAGTTGCGGGAAACAACAAGCACCTCCACGAGGTGCTTTTTTATTGCCCGGAGCGAACCTTGGGAACGGACTGCAGACCCAGGCCCCGCTTTCGCTGGCCGGCGGAGCACAACGAAGCGGAGCTACCGGCGCAAACCCGAACGCATTGCAACGCCGCAGACAGACAAAGAAAAAGGGCTGGGCCATCGTTTCCAATGACCCAGCCCTTGATCCATGACCCACGGGTTAAGAAGCGCTAACCCGCAAAGCCTTACAGTATAAGTGGCGGAGAGACGGGGATTCGAACCCCGGATAGGCTATTAACCTATACACGCTTTCCAGGCGTGCGACTTAAACCGCTCATCCATCTCTCCAGCAAGTCCACGAGTATATCAGAGGGTTATCCGGAAAATCTAGTGTTTCCTGCTCCGCCGGCCTAACCACGCCGCAGGTACGTCACCAGCCGGTCGATCACCGGGGCGTTGCGTGGTGTCAGGAGGCTGACCAGGATCGCCACGGCAAACCCGGCTGGCACGCCGAATGCGCCGGAGGCGATCGGGTCCACGCCGAACCAGCGGTTGCCGAAGATGCCCGTCATCCGGGTAAAGAACGGATAGTTGACGAAAATATAGTAGATCGACACGCTCAGCCCCGCCACCATCCCGGCGACCGCCCCCGCGGCTGTGGTGCGGCGCCAGAAGATCGCCAGCACCAGCACCGGGAAGAAACTGGAGGCCGCCAGCGAGAATGCCGCGCCGACCAGGAAAAGGATATTGCCGGGCCGCAGCGACGTGACGTAGGAGGCAAACAGCGCCACCCCGAGCAGCACGATCTTGGCGGTGGTGACGCGGCGCTGGTGGCTCGCGGTGCGGTCGATCATGTGATAGAAAACGTCGTGCGAGAGCGCATTGGCGATGGTGAGCAGCAGGCCGTCCGCGGTGGACAACGCCGCCGCCAGCGCACCGGCGGCAACCAGCCCCGAGACCACATAGGGCAAGCCGGCGATCTCCGGCGCGGCCAGCACGATCATGTCCGGCTGGATCAGGATCTCCGCCCACTGCACGATGCCGTCGCCATTGACATCGCGAATACCGAAGACGGGCGGGTCGACCTTGCGCCACTGCACCACCCACTGCGGCAACTCCGCGTACGGCGTGCCAACCAGGTGCTGGAAGAATTCGTACTTGACCAGCGCCGCGAGCGCCGGCGCGGAGACGTACAGCAGCGCGATGAAAAACACTGCCCAGGCCACCGAGTTGCGAGACTCCTTCACTGAAGGCGTGGTGTAGAGCCGGGTCAGGATATGCGGCAGGCTGGCCGTGCCAAGCATCAGGCAGAACACCAGCAACACGAAATTCAGCCGCTTGGTCTTGCGCTCTTCCTCCGAGGGCGACGGGTACGGTTCGGTCGACGGAATGGAGGGTTGGCTGCGCGCCAGGGCCTCCTCGCGCTGCTGGTTCCATTGCTGATGGGCTGTGGCGACATCGCGCGGAAATTCGATCCGTTCGCGCTCGACCGTCTTGATCTCGCGCAGCGGCGCGTTGCGCAAGCGCAGTTCCTGCAGGCGCGCGGACAACGCGTTGCGTTCGTCGTCGAACGATTGCGGCAACCTGGCGATGCGCTCCTGCATCTGGATGGCCTGCTGGCGATAGTGTTCGCGCACGGCCTGCTCGGCCGGGTCGCGCTCTATGCTGCGCTCGCGTGTGTCGATCTGCTGCAGCAGCGTGCCGTAGCTCAATTGCGGCAGCACTTCGTGATGATGCTTCCAGGCAATCATCGAGACCGTCACCAGGAAGGCCACGATCAGCATGATGTATTGCGCGACCTGGGTCCACGTCACCGCGCGCATGCCGCCGAGGAATGAGCAGACCAGTATCCCCGCCAGGCCGAAGAACACACCGACGGCARACTCCACGCCGATAAAGCGGGTGACGATCAGCCCTACCCCCTGGATCTGCGCTACCAGGTAGACGAAGGAACACAGCGACGCCGCCATCACGGCGATCGCGCGCACCGGCATGTTGCCGCCGGGCTTGCCGTTGCCATAGCGCGCGGCCAGGAAGTCGGGGATGGTGTAGCCGCCATACTTGCGCAGATAGGGCGCAAGCAGGAAGGCAACCAGGCAATAGCCGCCGGTCCAGCCCATCACATAGGCCAGGCCTTCGTAGCCCGACGCGAACAGGATGCCGGCCAGGCCGATGAAGGACGCCGCGCTCATCCAGTCGGCGGCGATCGCCATGCCGTTGAACAGCGCGGGGACGCGCCGTCCGGCTACATAGTATTCATTGAGGTCAGAGGTACGGCAGATCAGCCCGATGCACGCATAGATGGCGATGGTGACGAACAGGAAGACGTAACCGAGCCAGAGTGCATCGCCGCTGGAGCGCTCCAGCAGGCCCATCATGCCGATAAAGACAAACAGGCCGATCGTGAACAAGCCGTAGTACAGCAGCAGCCGTCGGCGAAAGCGCGACTGTTCGTCGGGCATGAGAGCAGTGGTTAAACAGGCGGGGTGGATGCGGAGGAAACCTGCCGGCACGCGCATGGCGCGCCGGCAGGTTGGCCGGGAACCCCGTTATTGTGCCTGCTTGAGCTGGTCCAGGATGGCGGGGTTTTCCAGGGTGGACGTGTCCTGGGTGATTTCTTCGTTCTTCGCGAGCGAGCGCAACAGGCGCCGCATGATCTTGCCGGAGCGCGTCTTGGGCAGGTTATCGCCGAAGCGGATGTCCTTGGGCTTGGCGATCGGGCCGATCTCCTTGCCCACCCAGTTGCGCAACTCGGCGGCGATCTGCTTGGCCTCTTCCTCGTTCGGACGGGAACGCTTGAGCACCACGAAGGCGCAGATGGCCTCGCCGGTCATGTCGTCCGGACGGCCAACCACCGCGGCTTCGGCCACGATCGGGTTGGACACCAGCGCGGACTCGATCTCCATCGTGCCCATGCGGTGACCCGAGACATTGAGCACGTCGTCGATGCGGCCCATGATGGTGAAGTAGCCGGTATCCTTGTCGCGGATCGAACCGTCGCCGGCGAGATAAAGCTTGCCACCGAGTTCTTCCGGGAAGTAGCTCTTCTTGAAGCGTTCCGGGTCGCCCCAGATGGTACGGATCATCGAAGGCCACGGGCGCTTGACCACCAGGATGCCGCCACTGCCATTGGGTACGTCCTGCCCGGTTTCATCGACGATTGCCGCGATGATGCCTGGCAGCGGCAAGGTGCAGGAAAGGAA
>NZ_JBFTNE010000096.1:0-46707 GCF_056397325.1 Cupriavidus sp. 05N39 | reverse complement strand
CAACAACGTCGGCGTGATCGGCTCCGGCTTCGGCCCGCTGAGCATCGACGTCAACCCGTCGCAATGGGCCGCCACCCACGCCAAGGTCTGAACGAAATGCGCCAGGCTCCGTGGAACCCCTGCGGGTTTCACGGCCGCTGCGCGGGTGCGAAGGTACTGCCCAGGGGGAATCGCAAGACGCGGCCGTGACCATAACGAGGCCATATTCCTGTAGAACGCAGTCTATTTGGAGCGTGCCCAGATCAGAAACACGCATGCGCGAACTGGCGGCGGGGCCGCAGGCCGTAAAATCTCCCTCATGTTCGTTTCGAGATATCAATCTCGCCAAAATCATGATAAAGAAGGCCACCCTCCTCTCCGCCCTCCTGCTGGCATCGATCACCGCCCACGCACAGCCGCCCGGCAAGGACGCGGCGCCCCTGGGCCTTGAACTTGGCAAGACCAAGTGTGCGCGGATGACACCCGGTCCGAATCGCGTCAAGACTGGCACGGCGCCGTGGGCAGGCGGTGACACCGTCGAGATCAAGCACCTGGATCGCTTCAATCTGCCAGGCCTGACCCGCGCGACCGTGAACTGCGACGCCCAGGACACCGTGGCGCTCATTACCCTGACATTCGACCGGTCCGCGATGGATGAGGTCAGCAAGACGCTCGACGCCCGCTACGAGTCCAAGCGCAAGACCGACCCCAATGCCGGGAACGGCTACGCCGAGTGGGAAGCAGCCAACGGCAGCCTCGAGATGCTTTACGCCCGCGACAGCAAGCAGTTCACCCTGGCGTACTGGGCCAAGGGCGCCAAGGCCAAGTACTTCGCCTACAGCGGCACGAGCGACAAGAAGCCGGCCGCGCCAGCGCAACCCTCCGCGACACTGCCTGCACCGCTGTAAGAGAAACGACCGTCACCCCGATGCTGGTCCAGTTCGACATGTCGAACAGAGGACTGGCGCCCCGCTGACACTCATCCTGCTGCTGAAGGCCTGTGGTGTGAGGAGGCGCCGGACCCAGCGTTCTGCCGTCTTCTGGGAGCGCCAGACTTGGGGGGGCGGCTGCCTTTTGGAAATCCAGGCCGGCGGAAGGGAACCGGTGGCCGTGATAGACGCTATGCACCGGCCAAAGGACAATGTCCAATCAGGCTACCTCATCGTGTCAGCTCGCATTCAGGCGGTCGCGCAATCGTCGCACGGGCACCAGATGCATGCCATTCCCTGACAAGCCACCCTGTTCCGACCGTCCTTCTTCGCCGCATAGAGCGCCTGGTCCGCGATCGCAAGGACTTCTCGATGTGTCGACTCGACCTGCCCCTGTTTGCGCGTAAGCGAGGCCCCGATACTGACCGTCACGATGCCGAACGGAGAATGGCGATGCTCGATCGCCAGCCCCTCAATCGCGACGCGCAGATGCTCCAGCACCTCTTCGAGCGAGGGCGAAGCGGAACCGCACCGCAGCAGCGCAAACTCTTCACCGCCGATGCGCCCGGCAATCATCTGATACTTCTCTGCCACCGACTGCAGCACCGACGCCACGGAACGCAAGCAGTCGTCTCCGGCCGGATGACCATGCGAGGAACCGGTGGCATCGACATGCCGACTTCATCTCGATAGTGCTGATGTTCCTTGTCGAGCAGCGTCACAGCCGTGATCGACGCACCGGTCACACTTATATGAACGCGCCCCGGTTTGCTAGGTAAATGTCACGCGATGCTCGATCAGGGTTGGTTGCAGACTTATATCCGGCCTAGTGCAGGCCAAGCCTGCGACCCCGATGGAATTCGCCAAGAGCGGCCACCAGTGGCGCTCCACTGGCAGGGCGATCATAGCCGGGGGGGGGGCATTGCATTACTCAAAACCAGAAGTCATTTACCGGTCTGGCCTGAAATTCTGAACGGGGATCTGCGGACCGGTCGCACACATTGGACGACCGAAGCCATCACCCTGAGCTTCAATCAGTGCGACCAAGTCCGCCCCAGGAAACAATCTGACTCATCTCATCCAAGAATGCACGCTTGCGCGTGCGTTTCGCCGACAAGGTCAACCCTGGTTCCCGGGCCCACGTTCGTCGAACGTCCACCGATGATCCGGTTGAGGTCGACGAGGAGCCCAGGATCACAGGCGATACGCGTCAACCATCCCCCACCGATTCAATCGCGCACGCGAGCCTGGCCACCGCGGGCGCGATCTCCTCTTCACTGACCCCGCCGTAACCCAGCACCAGGCCGTTCTGCGCGCGCAGCGGATTGGCAAAGTAGGAAGACAGCGAGCGCGCCACGATCCCGTGGGCCAGCGCGGCGCGGGATACCTGATGATCGCTGGCACGGCGCAGCAGGACGGTCAGGTGCAGCCCGGTATCGGTGCCGACGATGTCGATCTCGCCGCCTAGCTGGCGCTGCAATTCCTGCGTCAGAAGGACCTGGCGCTCGCCATAGATCTTCCGCATACGTCGGATATGGGCTGCGTAGTGTCCGTCCGAAATGAAGTTCGCCAGGGCGTTCTGTATCTGCAATTGCCCGCCGCGATACAACTCGGAATGCGCTACGGCGAAGGCATCCACAAGCGCCGGCGGCAGGATCAGGAAGCCGAGCCGCAGGCCGGGGTACAGCACCTTGGAGAAGCTGCCGATGTAGACCGTATTGCGATGCGGGTCCAGGCCCTGCAGCGACGGCAAAGGGGCACCGTGGTAGCGGAATTCGCTGTCATAGTCGTCTTCGATGATCCAGGCGCTGTGCCGATGCGCCAACTCCGTCAGCAGGCGGCGCCGCGCGAGGCTCATCACCACGCCGCTGGGGTATTGGTGTGACGGCGTCACGAAGATGAGCCTGGGTCCGGTCTCGGGCGCAACGGGGGGCTGCATGCCCTGCGCGTCCACCGGCACCGCCTCCACCTTCAGCCCCGCCGCGCGGAACACGCTGCGCGCGCCCCAGTAACCGGGGTCTTCGACCCACACCACGTCGCCGGGGTCGCCAAGCAGGCGGGCACAGAGATCGATCGCCTGGTGACTGCCCTGCGTCACGACGATCTGTTCGGGCAGGCAGTCGACGCCGCGCGCCAGGGCCAGGTACTCCGCAAGCGCACGTTTGAGCGGCGGGCAGCCATGCCGGGTGCCGTAGCCCAGTTGCTCCTGGGAAGCCGTTTTCCAGACCTGGGTGATGATCCGCTGCCATATCGCGCGCGGGAATTGCCTGACGTCCGGAATGCCGAGCACAAACGAGCCCACCTGCCGGTCCGACGCGCCGGCGCCGTCAAGCAACTCACGGCCTCGCGCCGATAAGCGAGACGCCTCGCGCACTGCTGCGACCTCCTCCGCCTGGCTTACGCCGGACCCGCAATCACGCAGGACAGGATCGGGAGGGGCATCGCCAACATACGTTCCGCTACCGCCGTGCGTGAGCGTATAGCCCTCATCGGTGAGGCGCTCATACGCATACAGGACAGTGTTGCGGGCAATGTTCAGCCCCTTGGCAACCTCGCGTGTCGGTGGCAAGCGTGTACCGGCGGACAACTGTCCGGCCAGGATCGCGCCGCGGATGTCATCGAACAACTGCCGGTTCAGGGGAAGCCCCGATCGATCGGGTTGACTCCAGTGACTGCGCCCGAGAAGCCAGTCGATTAGTGGCGTCTCTTTCAAGGTCCTTGCTCCCTCTACGCTGCTTACCAGGATGCCCCGGCACAGGCTGTCCTTCGCATTCGGCGTCGCGTGCCAGCGGTACCGGCGGCTCACGGCACGCTGTAACGTCTAATACATAGACATGGGCCACGGTGAGACAAACATGACATTGACAGACAATACACGGCACATCTCCCTGGCGAAACCAAGGGTTTACGCGCAATCGGTCCRGAATGTCGCGAGTGCTATTCTCCGTTTTATGCCACGAACTGTAATGCTCATTACTTTCAGGCTGGCATTCCTTTTATGATCCACTCCCGGAGAGAGCGTGGCCAAGTTATCCATCAGAGACACGCTGGCAGACCGGGCTTCCGGCTTTACCGCGTCCGAGCTGAAGGTGGCGGAAACGCTGCTCGCCAGCTATCCGAGCGCCGCGCTGACCTCCATCTCCAACCTTGCGGCGCAAGCGGGGGTCAGCGACCCGACGGTGTACCGGCTGGTCGTGAAGCTCGGGTTCGATGGCTACCCGGCGTTCCAGCGGGCGCTGCTGGCGGAGGTGGATGAGGCGATGAATTCACCGCTTTCGCGGCTGGGAGCCAGCACGCACGGTGGGCCGGGGGAAGACTTCCAGAAGCCCCTGCTGGCAAGCCTGGCGATGTCCGTCAGCCGGGTGGCGCACTGCGCTTCGCCGGAAGACTTCGATACCGCCGTCGATCTGCTTGGCGAGCCGCGATCATCCGTGTTCTGCACCGGCGGGCGATCCAGTGCATTCCTCGCGGCGCGCTTCACGTCTCTCCTGACGCATGTACGGCCCAAGGTCCGCCATATCGAGCCGGCTTTGGAGCGGGCGAACGAGGTGCTGGTCGACATCGGCCCCGACGATGTCCTCGTCGTCTACGACTATCGCCGATACCAGAAAACCGTCATCGACTTTGCCGCCGCCGCGCAACGTCTCGGCGCGAAGATCATCCTCTTCACCGATGAATGGAAGTCGCCGATCGCTGGCTTCTCCGCGGCCACGCTCACCAGCTTTGTCCGGACGGACTCGCCGTTCGATACCAAGGTACCTGCGCTGGCGCAAACCGAGACGCTGATCGCCGCGCTCATTGCCCGCTTTCCCGAAGAAACAAGGCAGCGGTTCGAATCCATCGAGGCCATCAGGAAATCCGCCAGGCCAGACAGCGTCGGTAACGGGCTCGATGCATCCTCATCCGGCCGCGCGACAGCCTGACCGGCCACCTGGCAGGACGCAAGAAGGCGGTTCCATCAACTATTCCGGATTGGCTCTTATTCGCGCGCCGGATCTTCCTTATGCTAGGCAGGCATTGAACCTGCCCCTCCCCGGCACTGCCACAGGGAGAACAAGCGCAGCTTCAAACAGAATGGAGACCACGTCGCCCCCATGACCAACGCGCGTCTTGTGCGAACTCGCGACATGATCTGAACGCCAATCCGGAAACAAACGACTTGCCATGCCAGTCATCGCCAACCATGTGCTTCGCAGCTACCCGCTGATCATCAAAGAGTCGCAACCCATGCCGGCCCCCCAGGCCTCCGCGCTCCCGAGTCCCCCGTTCGACCCTTTCGACTGCGGCACCAGTGCAGACGAAGAGGAGCTGAAGGCGGTCGCCGTGCTGGGATACAACTGAGTATCCCGGCCAGTCGTTCATTCATGCCGCAATTCAGTATTCCCGCAGTTCAGTCGTTCAGTAGTTGATTAACCGTTTGACCAGAATGAGCCAAGCATTCAAGCAATTCAACGAGGAGAAAATCATGTCGAATACCGGGAACGCCCTGCGCGAAGTGGATAGCCTGCTGGTACCCACCACCAACGCCGCGAGCGGGCCGGCGGAGGAAGTGCCTGGCAAGGTGCAGGCGCGCCTGAAGAAGGCAAAGAAGAAGATGGCGGACGTGCAATACGTCGTGGTCGAAAAAAGCCGCCACACGGCGCGCCTGGCGGACGATTATGTGCATGAACGTCCCTGGACATCGATCGGTGTCGCAGCCGCCGTCGGCTTGTTGATCGGCTGGCTGATCGATAGAAAATAAATCCCCGGCGCCACGCGCCAACGAAACCCTCGGGCCGGACTGCGGATTTCACCGGCAGTCCGGCCAACGAGCATTGCCTGCTGCCATAGAGAGCCAGAAGAATCATGAAGCATTCCGTCCGTCTCACCACCATCGGCGCCCTGCTGCTCGCCGCCAGCCTGACCACCGGCGCCGCCCATGCGCAGCTTGCCCCGCCCGCCGCCGCGCCGCCGCAGGCGAGCGCCCCCAGCGAAGCCCGCAAGGCCAATATCGTCATYATCGGCACCGGCGGCACCATYGCCGGCGCCGGCGCTGCCGCCACCAATACCGCGGCCTACCAGTCGGCCGTGGTGCCGGTGGACAAGATCATCGCCTCGGTCCCGGAAATCTCGAAGGTCGCCAACGTCAAGGGCGAGCAGGTCTTCCAGATCGGCTCGGAGAGCTTCAATAACGAGCGCCTGCTGAAGCTGGGCAAGCGCGTTTCGGAACTGCTCAAGCAGCCCGACGTGGACGGCATCGTGATCACCCACGGCACCGATACCATTGAGGAAACCGCCTACTTCCTCAACCTGACGCTGAAGAGCGACAAGCCGGTGGTGGTGGTGGGATCGATGCGCCCTGGCACTGCCCTGGGCGCGGACGGCGCGCTCAACCTGTACGACGCCGTGCTCGTGGCCTCCAGCCCCGAATCCAAGGGCAAGGGCACGCTGGTGGTGCTGAACGACGAGATCCATACCGGGCGCGACGTCACCAAGAGCAATACCTTCAAGGTCGAGACCTTCCGTTCGCCCTCTATGCCGCCACCGGCAACGGCAGCGTGGGCGACTACATGGTCGAGCCGCTCAAGGCGGCACGCGCCAAGGGCGTGCAGATCGTGCGCGCCTCGCGCACCGGCAGCGGCGCGGTGATCCGCAACGCCGAGCAGCCGGACGACAAGTACAACTGGCTGGTGACCGACGACCAACTGCCGCAGAAGGCGCGCATCCTGATGGCGTTGGCGCTGACCAAGACCAACGACACCCAGGAACTGCAGAAGATCCTGTGGAAGTATTGAGTTGAGCGCGGACGGGGCCGGGTACGACGGTGTCGTGCCCGGCCCTTTCCCATCCTGCCCTACAAGCCGCAGTCGCTCGATTCCGCCAGGCGTCCCATCGCTTGCGCGTCCGGTACATGGCTGATAAAGGCCCAAAGTTCATCGACCAGGGGCTTCGGATTGGTCGCCGAACGATACAGCCGGATATCCAGGCTCGTCGACCACGCCCCCGGGCCGGCCAGCACCAGCCGCCCCTCTCTCACCTCGTCGCTGACGCAGCTCTCCGGCAACCAGCCGACGCCATGCCCGGCCACGACCATGGCCTTCAAGGCCTCCGACATGTGCGTCTCGAAGCACCGTTGCAGCCCGTAAGGCTCCGGTGAATTGAGCAGGATCATCTCCACCACATTGCCCAGGAAGGCACCGGATGAATAGGCCATGAACGGCAACGGTCTGGCGCTCGTGCCGGGCAGGCGGAAAATCGGCTGCCCGTCCTTATCCGGCGCCGAGTACGGCTGGATGCGCTCAACGCCCAGCTTCAGGAACGGGAAGCCGTTAGGGTCCAGCAGGATCGGCAACTGCTGATGGTGGTAGCCCAGCAGGATGTCGCAATCGTCGTCGACCAGTTGCTGGACGCCTTCGGGCACATTCACTGCATGCACGCAGGCACTCAGCGCCCCGAAACTGCGGTGCAGGTACTTGAGCCAGGCCGGAAAAAAAGTGAACACCAGCGTGTGCGCCACCGAAAACCGGATGACCTTGTCGCTCTCGGCAAGGGGCTGCCGGCTGCTCAGCAGTGCGCGTGCCGCATAGGCGTCACGCAGCAGGTCGGCCGCCAGGCGGCGGAACAGCCAGCCGGCGGTCGTCAAGGTTGCCGGATGCACGCTGCGATCGACCAGGCTGACACCCAGCCACTCTTCAAGCGCCATGATGCGGCGGCTGAACGCTGACTGGGTGATATGGCGGTCGCCTGCCGCGCGTGAAAAGCTCCGCGTTTCCGCCAAGCACAGGAAGTCTTCAAGCCACTTGGTTTCCATGATGGAATCTACTCGGCATCGGGGTGGAAGGCGAAAGGTCTGAGTCACATCATACGGCAAGGCGATCACGGAATAATTGGTGGAACCCCGATACCGTGATGCAAATTTCGCGGCGCCGTATTCCAAATTTGCAACATCCCTCCACGTGCATCCGGGTTGTCTCGTAGAACCAGCAGGCACCGCTAATGGCGCAGCATCGCCGGCATGCATATCTCAATGCGCGTCATGACAAATTCGCATCAAGGTCGCAACGCGCCGGTGGCTTCCATAAGCTTGCACTCCTCTCATTCATCAAAACCTGCGAGGAGCACACCGATGACGAATGGATCTTTTAGAACCGAACATGACCTGCTGGGCGATCGCGAAGTCCCGGCCGATGTCTATTACGGTGTGCACACGCTGCGTGCAGTGGAAAATTTTCCGATCACGGGCACTCCCATCTCTATCTATCCGGATCTGATCAAGGCCCTGGCTTATATCAAGCAAGCAGCCGCATTGGCAAACCATGAACTCGGCCTGCTCGATGAAACCCGTTGCGATGCCATCGTCAAGGCCTGCGCGGAGTTGCTCGGCGGCAAGTTGCACGACCAATTCGTCGTCGACGTGATCCAGGGCGGTGCCGGCACCTCGACGAACATGAACGCGAACGAGGTGATCGCCAACCGCGCGCTGGAGCTGCTGGGCCACAAAAAAGGCGAATACCAGTACCTGCATCCGAACGAGCAGGTCAATATCRGCCAGAGCACCAACGACGTCTACCCGACGGCCCTCAARGTCGCAACCTGGTTCGGCATCCTCGGGCTGGTGGACGCCATGTCGGTGTTGCGGCGGGCGTTCGAGCGCAAGGCCGAGGAATTCAAGCATGTGCTGAAGATGGGCCGCACCCAGTTGCAGGATGCCGTGCCGATGACGCTGGGGCAGGAGTTCAGCACCTATGCCGTGATGCTCGGCGAGGACGAGCAGCGGCTGCGCGAAGCGGCGCTGCTGATCTGCGAGATCAATATGGGCGCCACTGCGATCGGCACCGGCATTACCGCGCACCCGGACTATGCACCGCTGATCCTGAAGCGCCTGAAGGAGATCACCGGCATTCCGCTGATGACCGCGCCGAACCTGATCGAGGCCACGCAGGACTGCGGCGCCTTCGTGCAGTTGTCGGGCGTCCTCAAGCGCGTGGCGGTCAAGCTCTCCAAGACCTGCAACGACCTGCGCCTGCTCTCCAGCGGCCCGCGCGCCGGCCTGGGCGAGATCAACCTGCCGCCCATGCAGGCCGGATCGAGCATCATGCCCGGCAAGGTGAATCCCGTGATCCCCGAGGTGGTCAACCAGATCGCATTCGAGGTCATCGGCAACGACATCACCGTCAGCTTCGCCGCCGAAGCCGGGCAACTGCAACTGAATGCCTTCGAGCCGATCATTGCGCACAGCCTGTTCAAGAGCGTCAGCCATCTGCGCAATGGCTGCCTGACACTGGCCGAGCGTTGCGTCAATGGCATCACCGCCAACGAGGAACGCCTGCGCGCCACGGTGGAAAACTCCATCGGCATCGTCACCGCCCTGAACCCGTATATCGGCTACGCCAACGCCACGGCGGTAGCGCAAGAGGCCCACGCCACCGGCGGCAGCGTGTACGAGATCGTGCTGCAAAAGGGGCTGCTGTCCAGGGAGGAACTCGACCAGATCCTGCGGCCGGAAGTGCTGACGCAGCCCACTCCGCTGAGCCTGGCGCCGCGCGCCCGGTGAACTGAGTCACGGCGTCCCCAGCGCCGCAAGAAGCAGCGGGCCCCCGCCCCGCAAATCGACGGCCAGACAACGATCTGCCGCAATCCCCGGAGACACCGCAACATGAAAGCCAACAAGTTAACCACCCAGATCATGGTCGCCATGGTCCTGGGCATCGGGACCGGCTATCTCTGCAACACCCTCGCGCCCAATGCGGGGATGGCGAAAGAGATTGCCGGCTACTTTTCGATCGTCACCGACATCTTCCTGCGCATGATCAAGATGATCATCGCGCCGCTGGTATTCGGCACGCTGGTGGCGGGCATCGCCGGCATGAAGGACGCGAGCGCGGTGGGCCGCATCGGCATCAAGGCTTTGGGCTGGTTCATCACCGCATCGCTGATCTCGCTGCTGCTCGGCATGCTCTTTGTGAACCTGCTGCAGCCCGGCCATGCGCTGAACCTGCCATTGCCGGAGATCGGCACCGCCACCAATCTCAAGACTTCGTCGCTGAACCTGAAGGACTTCATTACGCACGTGTTTCCCAAGAGCGTGTTCGAAGCCATGGCGCAGAACGAGATCCTGCAGATCCTGGTGTTCTCGCTGTTCTTCGGCTTCGCCATTGCATCGTTCAAGGGCAAGGTGGGGCATCACCTGGTCGCGTCGATCGAGGAACTGGTGGCGATCATGCTGCGCGTCACGGACTTCGTGATGCGCTTTGCGCCGCTCGGCGTCTTTGCCGCCGTCGCCGCCGCCATTACCGTACAGGGTATTGGCGTGCTGTTCACCTACGGCAAGTTTATCGGCGGTTTCTACCTGGGACTGGTTGTACTGTGGCTGGTGCTGACGGGCGCGGGCTACCTGTTCCTCGGCGGGCGGGTCTTCACCCTGCTCAAGCTGATCCGCGAGCCGACCATCCTCGCCTTCTCCACCGCCAGCAGCGAGGCCGCCTATCCGAAGACCATGGAGCAGATGGAGAAGTTCGGCGTCCCCGACAAGGTGACCGGCTTCGTGCTGCCGCTGGGCTACTCGTTCAACCTCGATGGCTCGATGATGTACCAGGCCTTCGCCGCGTTGTTCATCGCGCAGGCCTACAACATCGAACTCAGCCTGACGCAGCAGATCACCATGTTGCTGGTCCTGATGGTCACCAGCAAGGGCATCGCCGGCGTGCCCCGCGCCTCCATCGTGGTGGTGGCGGCCACCCTGCCGATGTTCAACCTGCCCGAAGCCGGCCTGCTGCTGATCCTGGGCATCGACCAGTTCCTCGACATGGGCCGGACCGCGACCAACGTCATCGGCAACAGCATCGCCACGGCAGTGGTCGCCAAATGGGAAGGCGAACTGAGCCCGACGCAGTTGCCGGACACCGAAGACACCGAAGACATCGCCGAAGCACCCGCGCGGCAGCCCGGAGCAACTGGCCCCCGCGCAGACTGGGGTAATCCCTGATGCCCTCACATGAAATCTCATAACGATCCAGGCGCCGCAATATGGAATCACAACCGGGCCGCCCGGCCGGCACAAACAGTTTCCCGTTTAATCAACGACTTGCGATCCGTCCGCGGCCATCCCGGCAATGGCACGGCGATTGCTATATCCCTCTGCCGCAGCATCATCTGACGCACCTCAAAACAAAACACGTGGAGACAATATGAGCGCACGAGAAGCGGGCGATCTCGATCCTGTCGAGACCGCCGAATGGCTGGAGTCCCTGCAGGCGGTCACGCAGCATCGCGGCACCGAGCGGGCCAACCAACTGGTCAATGCGCTGGTCGATGAAGCGCGGCGCGACGGCCTCTATGTGCYGCGCTCGCTGACCACGGGCTACCGGAACACCATCGCCCCCAAGGACGAAGCGCAATCGACCGGCGACCGCGCCATCGAGCATCGCCTGCGCTCGATCATCCGCTGGAACGCGATGGCCATCATCCTGCGCGCCAACAAGGAGTCGTCGGAACTCGGTGGCCACATCGCGAGCTTCCAGTCGGCGGCGACGCTCTACGACATCGGTTTCGGCCACTTCTGGCACGCGCCCACCGACCAGCACGGCGGTGACCTGCTGTACATCCAGGGCCACAGCGCACCGGGCATCTACGCGCGCGCCTTTGTCGAAGGCCGGCTCACGGAGCAGCAGTTGCTCGGGTACCGGCAGGAAACCGGCGGCACCGGGCTTTCCTCCTACCCCCACCCCTGGCTGATGCCGGACTTCTGGCAGTTCCCCACCGTGTCGATGGGGCTGGGCCCACTGATGTCGATCTACCAGGCGCGTTTCCTCAAGTACCTGCAAGGCCGAGGGCTGGCGGACACCTCGGCGCGCAAGGTCTGGGCCTTCATGGGCGACGGCGAGATGGACGAGCCCGAATCCCTGGGCGCAATCTCGCTGGCCGGCCGCGAGCGGCTCGACAATCTGATCTTCGTCATCAACTGCAACCTGCAGCGGCTGGACGGCCCGGTGCGCGGCAACGGCAAGATCATCCAGGAACTGGAATCCGTCTTCCGCGGCGCCGGCTGGAACGTGATCAAGGTGGTCTGGGGCGGCGGCTGGGACAAGCTGCTTGCCAGGGACAAGAGCGGCCTGCTGCTAAAGCGCATGGAGGAATGCGTCGACGGCGAATACCAGGATTTCAAGAGCAAGAGCGGCGCTTATGTACGCGAGCACTTCTTCGGCAAGTACGAAGAACTCAAGGCGCTGGTCGCCGACATGAGCGACGACGAGATCTGGGGCCTGACGCGCGGCGGCCATGATCCCGAGAAGGTGTTCGCGGCTTACGCTGCCGCCGTGAAGCACACCGGGGAGCCCACGCTGATCCTGGCCAAGACGGTCAAGGGCTATGGCATGGGCGAATCCGGCGAAGGCCAGATGATCGCCCACCAGGCCAAGAAGATGACCCAGGACGCGTTGCGCGGTTTCCGCGACCGCTTCCAGATTCCGGTCAGCGACGCGCAACTGGCCGACATCCCCTTTATCAAGCCGCCCGAGGACAGCCCCGAGATGCAGTACCTGCGCGCGCGGCGCGCGGCGCTGGGCGGCTACCTGCCGGCCCGCCGCAGCAAGTCGCATGCGCTGGAAATTCCGCCGCTGTCCACGTTCCAGCGCCTGCTCGACAGCACCGGCGAGCGCGAGATCTCCACCACCATGGCCTTCGTGCAGATGCTGGGGACCCTGGTGCGCGACAAGGCCATCGGCAAGCATGTGGTGCCCATCGTGCCCGACGAATCGCGCACCTTCGGCATGGAGGGCATGTTCCGCCAGCTAGGCATCTACTCATCGGTCGGGCAGCTCTACAAGCCGCAGGACGCCGATCAGCTCATGTACTACCGGGAGTCCAAGGACGGCCAGGTGCTGCAGGAGGGGATCAACGAGGGCGGCGCGATGTCGAGCTGGATTGTTGCTGCGACTTCGTACAGCACGAGCAACGTGCCGATGATCCCGTTCTACATCTACTACTCGATGTTCGGGCTCCAGCGGGTCGGCGACCTGGCCTGGCTGGCGGGCGACATCCGAGCACGCGGCTTCCTGCTCGGCGGCACCGCCGGGCGCACCACGCTCAACGGGGAAGGCCTGCAGCACGAGGACGGCCACAGCCACATCATCGCCGGCACCATCCCAAACTGCGTTTCCTACGATCCCACCTTCGCCTACGAGGTGGTGACCATCGTGCGCGACGGCATGCGCCGGATGTACCAGGACCAGGAGGATGTGTACTACTACATCACCCTGATGAACGAGAACTACCCGCACCCCGGCCTCGCGGACGCGGGCGAAGGCGCGGAGGCCGGCATCCTCAAGGGCCTCTACAAGCTCAAGGACGGCGGCAAGGCCGGCAAGGGCGGGCTGCGCGTGCAGCTCATGGGCTGCGGCACCATCCTGCGCGAGGTCATCGCCGCCGCCGAGCTGCTGAAGGCGGACTTCAACGTCACCGCCGACATCTGGAGCKSCMCCAGCTACAACGAGCTGCGCCGCGACGGCATGGCCGCCGAGCGCTGGAACCTGCTGCACCCCACCGAGCCCCGGCGCAAGAGCTGGGTCGAGTCCAGCCTGGAAGGCCATGAAGGCCCGGTGATCGCCTCCACCGACTACATGCGCAACTACGCCGACCAGGTACGCGAATACGTGCAGGCCGCGGGACGGCGCTACGTCGTGCTGGGTACCGACGGCTTTGGCCGCAGCGACTACCGCGCCAGGCTGCGCAGCTTCTTCGAGGTCGACCGCTACCACGTTGCCATCGCCGCGCTCAAGGCGCTGAGCGATAACGGCGCGATCAAGCCGGCGGTGGTGGCCGAGGCCATTGCCAAGTATGCGGTGGACACCGAGCGCGCAGCGCCGTGGACGGTCTGACACGCCAAGGATTGAAGACTATGAACCAAGCCATTGATATCAAGGTGCCCGACATCGGCGATTTCAAGGACGTGCCGGTGATCGAGTTGTTCGTCAAGGTGGGCGACCTGGTCAAGCCCGAGGACCCGCTCGTTTCGCTGGAATCCGACAAGGCCACCATGGACGTGCCGGCCCCGCAAGGCGGCGTGGTCAGGCAGATCCACGTCAAGSTGGGCGATGCCGTCAGCGAGGGCAGCCTGCTGATGCAGTTCGAGGGCATGGGCTTGGCGGTGCCGGCCGGCACCGCCAAGCCCAGCGTAAGCGCGCCGCCCTCGCCGCTCAGCGCGCCTGCGGGGCTGGCCGAAGTGCGCATCCCCGACATCGGCGACTACAAGGATGTGCCGGTGATCGAAGTCTTCGTCAAGGTCGGCGACACGGTGAAGGCGGAGGATCCGCTGGTGTCGCTGGAGTCCGACAAGGCCACCATGGACGTGCCGGCTCCGCTGGGCGGCGTGGTCAGGGAGATCCACGTCAAGGTGGGCGACACCGTCAGCGAAGGCAGCATCATCATGACACTGGCTACCGGCGACGCACCGGCGGTGGCATCCGCGGCGCCGGCTCCGGTCCTCGCGGCGGCGCCTGCGCCCATTACGCCAGCTTCGAGTGGCGTGGACGAACCCGCTTTCGCGCTCGCCTACGCCGGACCGGCGGTGCGCAAGCTCGCCCGGGAGACCGGCGTGGGCCTGGGCAAGGTGCGCGGCAGTGGCGAGCATGGCCGCATCCTGCGAGCCGATGTCGAGGCGTTCGCCCGCTCGGGAGGCGCCATAACGCCCGCCGCCAGGCCTGCCGCCGCGCCCGCTGGTGGCGGCGCGGGCCTGGACCTGCTGCCGTGGCCCAAGGTGGACTTTGCCAGGTTCGGCCCGGTCGAGCGGAGGGAACTTAGCCGCATCAAGAAGATTTCCGGCGCCAACCTGCACCGCAACTGGGTCGTGATCCCGCACGTCACCACGCATGACGAGGCGGATATCACCGATCTCGAGCAGTTCCGCGTGCAGATGAACAAGGAGCTGGAAAAGAGCGGCATCAAGATCAGCATGCTGCCTTTCATGATGAAGGCAGCGGTGGCCACGCTCAGGAAATTCCCGGAATTCAACGCGAGTCTGGACGGCGACACCCTGGTGCTCAAGCAGTACTACCACATCGGCTTTGCCGCCGACACGCCCAACGGCCTGATGGTGCCGGTGATCCGCGACGTCGACAAGAAGTCCATCCCCGACATCGCGCGGGAGATGGGCGAACTGGCCAAGCTGGCGCGGGAAGGCAAGCTCAAGCCCGACCAGATGTCGGGCGGCACCTTCACGATCAGCTCGCTCGGCGGCATCGGCGGGATCAACTTCACGCCCATCATCAACGCACCCGAGGTTGCCATCATGGGTGTCTGCAAGAGCTTCTGGAAGCAGCACTCCGGCGATGGCAAGAACTGGGCCTCGCGCCTGACCCTGCCGCTGTCGTTGTCATGGGACCACCGCGTCATCGACGGGGCCGCGGCTGCCCGCTTCAACGTCTATTTTGCCAACCTGCTCGCCGATCTGCGGCGTGTGCTGTTCTGAGGGGCGCGCTGCAATGACCCAACGTGTCGAAGTCAAGGTGCCGGATATCGGCGATTTCAAGGACGTCACGGTGATCGAGGTCATGGTCCGGCCCGGCGAGACCATCGCCGTGGACACCAGCCTGATTGCCGTCGAATCCGACAAGGCATCGATGGAGATCCCCTCCTCGCATGCCGGCGTGGTGAAAGAGATCCTGGTCAAGGTCAACGACAAGGTCAGCGAAGGCTCGGTGATCCTGATAGTAGAGGCCACGGGTGTGGCGGCCGGCGCGGCGCCGACTGCCGCACCGCCGAAGGCTGCGCCCTCCGTGCCGGTGCCTAACGCCGCGAGCTATAGCGGCACGGCAGACCTGGAATGCGAGATGCTGGTGCTAGGCGCCGGCCCCGGTGGCTACTCGGCCGCGTTTCGCAGCGCCGACCTGGGCTTGAAAACGGTGCTGGTCGAGCGCTACGAGACGCTCGGTGGCGTCTGTCTCAACGTCGGCTGTATTCCCTCCAAGGCGCTGCTGCACACAGCCTCGGTGATGGATGAGGTTGCGCATCTGCCCGACCACGGCATCAAGTACGGTGCGCCCGAGGTCGACCTGGACAAGTTGCGCGCGTTCAAGGACAGCGTTATCAAGAAGCTCACGGGCGGCCTGGCCGGCATGGCCAAGGCACGCAAGGTCGAGGTGGTCACCGGCGTGGGCAGCTTCCTCGACCCACATCACCTCGAAGTCGTGGCAGCCGATGGCGCAAAGCGCGTCGTCAAGTTTGCAAAGGCCATCATCGCTGCGGGCAGCCAGGCGGTGAAGCTGCCGTTCATGCCCGACGACGAACGCGTCGTCGACTCCACCGGGGCGCTGCAGCTGAAGTCGATCCCGAAGCGCATGCTGGTGGTGGGCGGCGGCATCATCGGCCTGGAAATGGCTACGGTGTATTCCACGCTGGGCACCCGCATCGATGTCGTGGAAATGCTCGATGGCCTGATGCAGGGTGCCGACCGCGACCTGGTCAAGGTCTGGGAGAAGAAAAACGCTCACCGCTTCGACCACGTCATGCTGAAGACCAAGACGGTTGGCGCCAAGGCCACGCCGGCAGGCATCGAAGTCAGCTTCGAGGGTAAGGAGGCGCCCGCGCCGCAGGTATACGACGTGGTGCTGGTCGCCGTGGGCCGCAGCCCCAACGGCAAGTCCATTGCCGCGGAGAAGGCCGGGGTGGCCGTCACCGAGCGTGGCTACATCGAAGTCGACAAGCAGATGCGGACCAACGTCTCGCACATTCACGCCATCGGCGACATCGTCGGCCAGCCGATGCTGGCGCACAAAGCCGTACACGAAGCGCACGTGGCGGCGGAGGCGGCGCACGGCGAGCCCGCCTTCTTTGACGCGCGCCAGATCCCGTCGGTTGCCTACACCGACCCGGAAGTGGCCTGGGCCGGCAAGACCGAAGAGCAATGCAAGGCCGAAGGGATCCAGTTCGGCAAGGCGGTGTTCCCGTGGGCCGCCTCCGGGCGCGCCATTGCCAACGGACGCGACGAGGGCTTCACCAAGCTGCTCGTCGACAGCACCACGAATCGCGTGATCGGCGGTGGCATCGTCGGCACCCATGCGGGCGACCTGATCAGCGAGATCTGCCTGGCCGTGGAGATGGGCTGCGAGCCCGCCGATATCGGCAAGACGATCCACCCGCACCCGACGCTGGGTGAATCGATCGGGATGGCCGCCGAGGTGTTTGAGGGCCATTGCACCGACCTGCCGCCGGTGAAGAAGAAATAAAAGGAAATTGACACGGGCACACGACGCAGCGCTTTGCGTCGTGCCGCCACACACAAGAGATTGCACGAACGTCTGCCGCCGTTCCGGCGCCCCGACCGAGCCACAGAGACAACCATGACCGACAACCTTCGCGAAGCCGCACTCGACTACCACCGCTATCCCACGCCCGGCAAGATCTCCGTGACGCCCACCAAGGCGATGGCCACACAGCGCGATCTCGCTCTGGCCTACTCGCCCGGCGTCGCCGACGCCTGCATGGAGATCGTGCGCGATCCGGCCGAGGCGATGAACCTCACGTCGCGCGCCAACCTCGTCGCGGTGATTACCAACGGCACCGCGGTGCTGGGTCTGGGCAACATCGGCCCGCTGGCCGGCAAGCCGGTGATGGAGGGCAAAGGTTGCCTGTTCAAGAAGTTCGCGGGCATCGATGTCTTCGACATCGAGCTGGCGGAAGACGACCCCGATGCGCTGATCGAAACCATCGCCCGCATGGAGCCKACCTTCGGCGGCATCAACCTSGARGACATCAAGGCRCCSGAGTGCTTCTATATCGAGAAGAAGCTGAGAGAGCGTATGAAGATCCCGGTCTTCCATGACGATCAGCACGGTACCGCCATCGTGGCCGCCGCCGCCATCCTCAACGCGCTGAAGCATGTCGGCAAGGATATCAGCGAGGTCAAGCTGGTAGCGTCGGGCGCAGGCGCGGCCGCCCTCGCCTGCCTGGACCTGATCGTGAGCCTGGGCCTGCCCATGGGCAATGTGTTCGTCTCCGACAGCAACGGCGTGGTCTATCTCGGCCGCAAGGAGCAGATGGACCCGAACAAGGCGCGTTATGCGCAGGACACTTCCGCGCGCACGCTGGCCGACATCATCGGCGGCGCGGACATCTTTCTCGGCCTGTCGGCCGGTGGCGTGCTCAAGCCAGAGATGGTCAAGACCATGGCGCGCGACCCGATCATCCTGGCCATGGCCAACCCGACGCCAGAGATCGCGCCGGAGGATGCGCTGGCCGTGCGCCCCGATGCCATCCTTGGCACCGGGCGCTCGGATTATCCGAACCAGGTCAACAATGTCCTCTGTTTCCCGTTCATCTTCCGCGGGGCACTGGACGTCGGGGCCACCACCATCAATGAAGAGATGAAGCTGGCCGCCGTGCGCGCCATTGCCGAACTCGCCCATGCGGAGATTCCGGAGGTGGTGGCCCAGGCGTACGGCGCGGTCGGCCTGCGCTTCGGTGCCGAATACCTGATTCCCAAGCCGTTCGACCCTCGCCTGATCGAAGCCGTCGCGCCCGCCGTCGCCCAGGCGGCAATGGACAGCGGCGTGGCCACGCGCCCGATCGCGGACATGGAGGCGTATCGCCAGCGGCTCGGCCAGTTCGTCTACCAGTCGCGCAGCGCCATGCAGCCGGTATTCGCCGCCGCCAAGCGCGCGCCGAAGCGGGTGATTTACGCGGAAGGCGAGGACGAGCGCGTGCTGCGCGCCGCGCAGGTGGTCATCGACGAGGGCATCGCGCGCCCGATGCTGGTGGGCCGTCCCGACGTGATTGTCCAGCTCATCGCGCAATTCGGCCTGCGCTTGCAACCGGGCGAGGATTGCGAATGCATCGATCCGCTCGATCCTGCCGTCTACCGCGACGCTGCCGAGGCGTACTATCAGATTAGCCGCCGCGACGGCGTCTCGCGCGCGCTGGCACAGGCGGAGGTGCGCAGCCGCGGTACGCTGCTGGGCGCCATGCTGGTTCGGCAAGGCCAGGCCGACGCGATGCTGTGCGGCACCGTGGGCCGTTTCCAGGACCACCTGGCTTATGTGCGGGACACGATCGGGCTGAAGCCCGGCAGCGAGACGCTTGCCGCCATGCAGATGTTGATGCTGCCCGGCCGCCAGCTGTTCATTTGCGACACGCACGTGAACCTCGACCCGACGGCGCAACAGATCGCCGACATCGCGCTGCTGGCCGCCGAAGCCGTCCGCCGCTTCGGCATCACGCCGAGCGTGGCCTTGCTCTCGCACTCCAACTTCGGCGGCTCCACCGCCCCGGCCGCGGTGAAGATGCGCGAGGCGCTGGCGCTGGCGAAATCGCGCGCCCCGTCGCTGGCCATGGAAGGCGAGATGCGCGGCGATGCGGCGCTGTCCAAGCCCATCCTGGACCAAGAGTTCCCCGACTCCGGCCTGGTCACGGAAGCCAACGTGCTGGTGATGCCCAACGTCGACGCCGCCAATATCTCCTACAACCTGATGCGCATCGCGGCGGGCGGCGGCATCACGGTTGGCGGCATTCTGCTTGGCGCCGCGCGCCCCGTGCACATCCTGACCTCATCCTCGACCGTTCGCCGCATCGTCAACATGACGGCGGTGGCGACGGTCGATGCCGGCTCCCAGCGCGCCACGGCGCAGGCGGCAGGGATCTAGCATCTGAACGCCGACAGCGATCGCGAACCAAAAACAGGAGACCACCATGGACAAAGACAATCATCCGAAGCCGTTCTACAGATCCCTCTATTTCCAGGTCATCACCGCGATCGTCATCGGCGTCATCCTGGGCCACTTCTACCCGCAGACCGGCGAGGCGATGAAGCCGCTGGGCGATGGTTTTATCAAGCTGATCAAGATGATCATCGCACCGATCATCTTCTGCACGGTCGTGGTGGGTATCGCCGGGATGGAGGACATGAAGAAGGTCGGCAAGACCGGCGGGCTGGCGCTGCTGTACTTCGAGATCGTCAGCGGCGTCGCGTGGACTTCCTGCTGCACGTGATCCCGAACACCGTGGTGGACGCCTTCGCCAAGGGTGAGATTCTCCAGGTGCTGCTGTTCGCGGTGATGTTCGGTTTCGCCCTGCATAAGTTCGGCGGGCGCGGCACGCTGGTGTTCGACTTCATCGAGAAGTTCTCGCACGTGCTGTTCACCATCGTCGGATACATCATGAAGGTCGCGCCCATCGGGGCGTTCGGTGCCATGGCCTTCACCATCGGCAAGTATGGCGTGGGTTCGCTGCTGCAACTGGGCCAGTTGATGGCGACGTTCTATGCGACCTGCCTGTTCTTCATCTTTATCGTGCTTGGCGGGATCGCACGAGCCCACGGCTTCTCGATCTGGAAATTCATCAGGTACATCAAGGAAGAACTGCTGATCGTGCTGGGCACGTCTTCGTCGGAATCGGTGCTGCCGCGCATGATGGCCAAGCTCGAGAACCTGGGTGCCCGCAAGTCTGTCGTCGGGCTGGTGATCCCGACCGGCTACTCCTTCAACCTGGATGGCACCTCCATCTACCTGACCATGGCGGCGGTGTTCATCGCCCAGGCAACCAACACCGACATGAGCCTGACGCAGCAACTCACGCTGCTGGCGGTGCTGCTGCTCACGTCCAAGGGCGCTGCCGGCGTCACCGGCAGCGGCTTCATCGTGCTGGCGGCCACGCTGTCGGCGGTCGGGCATGTCCCGGTAGCAGGCCTTGCCCTGATCCTCGGCATCGACCGCTTCATGTCGGAGGCGCGCGCCCTGACCAACCTGATCGGCAACGGCGTGGCCACGGTGGTGGTGGCTAAATGGACCGGCGACCTAGATGTCGAACGGATGCATCGCACGCTGGACAACGAGTCGGACAGCGAGGCCGACGACCCCGAGGTGGTGCTCGACCAGGCCGCGACGCACATGCCGGTTGCCAGTACCACATTGAACCGGTGAACGGCGGACCGTGATGACATCAGCCCCCAACCATCGGAGCCCGTCCACGGCGTGGCCCCATCGCATCGTCATCGTCGGCGGCGGCGCGGGCGGACTTGAACTGGCCACGCGGCTGGGCGACACGCTCGGCCGGCGCGGACACGCCGAAGTCACCCTGATCGAGAAGACCCGCACCCATGTGTGGAAGCCCAAGCTGCACGAGATCGCCGCCGGCAGCATGGACATGAGTGCCCACGAGGTGGGCTACCTGGCGCAATCGCATTGGCATCACTTCCGCTACCGCGTCGGGGAAATGGTGGGCCTGGACCGGGAACGCCGCGAGGTGCTCGTGGCGCCCTACGTCGACCATGAAGGACACCAGATCACACCGCAACGCACCTTTGGCTACGACACCCTGGTCATCTCCGTCGGCAGCCAAAGCAATGACTTCGGCACGCCCGGCGTCTATGAGCACGCCATGCGGCTGGAATGTCCCGCCGACGCGCTGCGCTTTCACTCGCGCATGGTCAATGCCTGCATCCGCGCGCACGCGCAGGCCACGCCCCTGCTGGCCCAGCAACTCCACGTCGCCATCATCGGCGCCGGCGCGACGGGGGTAGAACTGGCGGCGGAACTGCACCGCACCACGCGCGAGGTTGTGGCCTTCGGCCTGGACCGCGTCGATGCGGACAAGGACATCCGGGTCACCCTGATCGAGGCCGCGCCCCGCGTGCTGCCGGCCTTGCCCCCGCGCTTGTCGAGCGCCACGGAAGCCCTGCTGCGCAAGCTCGGCGTGGAGGTGCTGACCGGCGCCAAGGTCGCCGAGGTGCTGTCCGATGGCGTACTGCTCGGCGATGGCCAGCGCCTCGCGGCGGAACTGGTCGTGTGGGCGGCGGGCRTGAAAGCGCCTGATTTCCTCAGGGATATCGCGGGCCTGGAGACCAATCGCGTCAACCAGTTGATGGTCCGGCCGACGCTGCAGACCAGCCGCGACGACAACATCTTCGCCATCGGGGATTGCGCTGCCTGCGCCTGGCCCGAGGCCAATCAAGGCAAGGGGGGCTTCGTGCCGCCGCGCGCGCAAGCCGCGCACCAGCAGGCTTCGCACATGGTCAAGCAGATCCGCCGCCGCATGGCCGGCAAGCCGCTGACGGACTACCGCTACCGCGACTTCGGTTCCCTGGTATCCCTGGGCGGGTTCAGCACGGTGGGCAGCATGATGGGGGGGCCCATCGGCGGCAGCATGATGGTCGAGGGCCGCTTCGCCAGGCTGATGTACCTGTCGCTCTACAAGATGCACGAGCTGGCACTGCATGGGTTCGCCAAGGTCGCGCTCGACACGCTGGCCCGCTCGATCGTCCGGCGCACGGAACCCCATGTGAAGCTGCACTGAGTTCCATTCCAGGATCGGGCGGCGACATCCGGCCGGTCCGTCAGTCCCTCTTTTTCTACGCAGGAGAATCGTATGGAAGACGTCGTTATCGTTGCCGCCGCCAGAACCGCGGTCGGCAAGTTTGGCGGTTCGCTGTCCAAGGTCCCGGCCCCGGAACTCGGTGCTACCGTGATCAAGGCCTTGCTGGAGCGAAGCGGCCTGAAGCCGGAACTGGTCGACGAGGTCCTGCTCGGCCAGGTGCTGACCGCAGGCAGTGGGCAAAATCCCGCACGGCAGGCTGGGGTCAAGGCGGGGCTGCCGGTCGGCGTGCCCGCCATGACCATCGGCAAGGTCTGCGGCTCCGGCCTGAAGGCGGTACACCTGGCGGCCCAGGCCATCAAATGCGGCGATGCCGACATCGTCATCGCCGGCGGCCAGGAGAACATGAGCGCTTCGCCGCACGTGCTCCTGGGTTCTCGCGACGGCCAGCGCATGGGCGACTGGAAGCTGACGGACTCGATGATCGTCGATGGCCTGTGGGACGTGTACAACCAGTATCACATGGGCACCACGGCCGAGAACGTGGCCAAGGCCTACAACATCTCGCGCACCCAGCAGGACGAGTTCGCGGCCGCATCGCAGCAGAAGGCCGAGGCCGCGCAGAAGGCCGGCAAGTTCAAGGACGAGATCGTGCCCGTCTCCATCGTCTCAAAGAAAGGCACGGTGGTATTCGATAGCGACGAGTTCATCAAGCACGGCACCACGGCCGAAGCCCTGGCGGGCCTGCGGCCTGCCTTCGACAAGGCGGGCACCGTCACCGCCGGCAACGCGTCCGGGCTGAACGACGGCGCGGCGGCGGTGTTGCTGATGTCGGCGAGCAAGGCGCGCGAACTGGGCCTGACCCCGCTGGCGCGCATCGCGGCCTACGCGTCGGCAGGGATCGATCCCACCATCATGGGCATGGGTCCGGTGCCGGCTTCGCAGCGCTGTTTGCACAAAGCGGGCTGGATCGTCAACGACCTCGACCTGATGGAAATCAACGAGGCCTTCGCGGCGCAAGCCTGCGCGGTCAACCAGGAAATGGACTGGGACACCCGCAAGATCAACGTCAACGGCGGCGCCATCGCCATCGGGCACCCCATCGGCGCTTCCGGCTGCCGCATCCTGGTCACGCTGCTTCATGAAATGGTCCGCCGCGACGCCAAACGCGGCCTGGCCTCGCTCTGCATCGGCGGCGGCATGGGCGTGGCGCTGGCCATCGAGCGCTAAGACAGCATCCCACAACAAGGAGAAAAACATGAGCAAGCAACACGTAGTACTGATCACGGGCGGCATGGGCGGCCTTGGCGAAACCATTTCGACCAAGATGGCCGATGCCGGCTACAGGGTCGCGGTGACCTATTCGCCCGGCAATACCACGCATGGCGAATGGGTTCAGCAGATGAAGGCACGCGGGTACGACATCCTTGCGGTCCCCTGCGACGTGGCCGACATCGACTCATGCGCGCAAGCTGTGGCAGCGGTCGTGGAGCAGGCCGGCCCGGTCGACGTGCTCATCAACAACGCCGGCATCACGCGCGACATGACCTTCAAGAAGATGGACAAGGTCAACTGGGACACCGTACTGCGCACCAACCTGGACAGCCTGTTCAATATGAGCAAGCAAGTGGCCGATGGCATGGTGGAGCGCGGCTGGGGCCGTATCGTCAACGTGTCGTCGGTCAACGGCTCCAAAGGCGCCTTCGGCCAGACCAACTACTCGGCGGCGAAAGCCGGCGTGCATGGTTTCACCAAGGCCCTGGCATTGGAAGTGGCCAGGAAGGGCGTCACGGTCAACACCATTTCCCCGGGCTATATCGGCACCAAGATGGTCACCGCCATTCCCGAGGACATCCTGAACACGAAGATCCTGCCGCAAATTCCGGTGGGCCGGCTGGGCAAGCCGGAGGAAGTGGCGGGCCTGATCATCTACCTGGCCTCCGAGGAAGCCGCCTTCGTGACCGGCGCCAATATCGCCATCAACGGTGGGCAGCATATGCAGTGACGCGCAACGGGACGCCGCGCCTTTCGCAGCGTCCCCATCATCCCCCCACGGAGGAGACCCGGACACATGGATCCCATCCTGCTGGCACGCACGCAGTTCGCGGCCAACATCACCTTCCATATCCTGTTCCCGACCATCAGCATCGGGCTGGGCTGGCTGTTGCTGTTCTTCCGCTGGCGCTACCTCGCCAGCGACAAGCCACAGGTCCGCCATGCATGGCTGAATGCCTATCGCTTCTGGACCAAGGTGTTCGCCCTGACCTTTGCGCTGGGCGTGGTCAGCGGCATCACCATGAGCTTCCAGTTCGGCACCAACTGGCCGGGTTTCATGGAAACGGTGGGCAACATTGCCGGGCCCCTGCTTGCCTACGAGGTGCTGACCGCGTTCTTTCTCGAAGCCGGCTTTCTCGGCGTGATGCTGTTCGGGCACGGCAAGGTGAGCGAACGTGTCCACCTGCTGTCCACCTTCTTCGTTGCGTTCGGCACCACGCTCAGCGCCTTCTGGATCCTGGCGCTTAATTCCTGGATGCAGACGCCGCAAGGCTACGAAATCGTCAATGGCGAGTTCCACGTCAGGAGCTGGATCGAGGTCATCTTCAACCCCTCCTTCCCCTACCGCTTCGCGCACGTGCTGCTCGCTTCCACTCTGACCTGCGCCTTCCTGCTCGCGGGGCTGAGTGCCTGGCAATTGCTCAGGGGCACGGCGCCGCTATCGGCGCCCAGGGTCTTGCGCGTCGGACTGACGCTCGCCGCCGCTGCGATCCCGTTGCAGATCGCCGTGGGTGACATGCACGGCCTGAACACACTCGAACACCAGCCGCAAAAGATCGCCGCAATGGAAGGCGTTTGGGACACGGAGCGTGGCGCACCCTTGCTGCTGTTTGCCATCCCCGACGAGAAGTTGCGTACGAATCACGCGGCGATCGAGATCCCCAAGCTGGCCAGCCTGATCCTGACGCATCACCCGGACGGCGAGATTCGCGGCCTGAATACGTTCGATGCGCATCCGCCCGTCCTGCCGCTGTTCTTCGCCTTCCGCGTGATGGTGGGCATGGGGATGCTGATGCTGGCCAGCAGCTGGCTGGGCTGGTGGCTTTACCGCCGCGCCGGCTGGCAGCCGCACCGCCTGCCGCGCGCGCTGCTATGGGGCTTTGCGGGCATGACCTTCTCCGGCTGGATTGCCACGGTGGCCGGCTGGTACGTCACCGAGATCGGCCGCCAACCCTATATCGTCCACGGCCTGGTACGCACCGCCGACGTAGCGTCGAACGTGCCGGCGCCGCATATCGCACTGACGCTGTCCCTGTTCGTCGCGGTCTACCTGGCGCTGATCGTTGCCTATGTCAGCGTACTGAAGTACCTGGCGGAAAAGCCGGAGGCGCTGCCTGGCGGCGATGCGGCCGCGCAGCCCGCCACGCCATCCGGCGCTGTTGCCCCACATGCCTTGCCAACCGGGAGCCCCCTATGACCTGGATGCGTCTAGACGACGCCCTGCCTGTCATCTTCATGGCGCTGATGGGCGTGGCCATGCTGGTCTACGTGATCAGCGACGGCTACGATCTCGGGGTCGGCATGCTGATGCACCGGGCCACGCCCGCCGAGAAGGATGTCATGGTGGCTTCGATCGGTCCGTTCTGGGATGCCAACGAGACCTGGCTTGTGCTCGGCGTCGGCATCTTGCTGGTGGCTTTCCCCAAGGCGCACGGTTTGATATTGACCGCGCTTTACCTGCCGGTCACGCTGATGCTGGTCGGCCTGATCCTGCGCGGCGTGGCGTTCGACTTCCGCGTCAAGGTGAGGAGCGCGCACAAGCCGATGTGGGACAGGCTCTTCTTCGCCGGCTCGACCCTGGCATCGGTCTCGCAGGGCTGGATGCTGGGCCGCTACATCAGCGGCTTCGGCAACGGCTGGAACTACCCGCTGTTCGCGGCGGCCATCGCCATTGCGCTGCCCATGGCCTATGTGCTGCTCGGCGCGTGCTGGCTCATCATGAAAACGGAGGGCGAACTGCAGCAGCGCGCCATACAGTGGGCGAAGATCGCATGGGCGCCAATGGCCTGCGGACTCGCGCTGATCTCCGTGGCCACCCCCTGGATCAGCGCCGTGGTGCGCGAGCGCTGGTTCGTGCTGCCGCAGATCATCGCGCTGCTTGCCATCCCGATGGCAACCGGCGTCATGCTGATGGCCGTGCGCTTGTTGCTGAAGACCCGGCTGGTGCGCGGGCCTGTGGCTTGGCTGCCCTTCGTGCTGCTGATCGCTGTCTTTGTACTCAGCTTCATCGGCCTGGCCTACAGCATCTTCCCCTATGTCGTCATCCACCGCTTGACGATCTGGCAGGCCGCCAGCAGCCCGGAAGCCCTGAAGGTGATCCTGGTGGGCGTTTGCATCTCGGTGCCCGCGATCGCCGGCTACACGGTGTTCTCGTACCGGGTGTTCCGCGGCAAGACGCGCGAACTCCACTACGCTTAGCCGGGCCGCAAGAATGCTGCATCGCGACACCGCGCAAGATCCTGTCTTCGGGTTCTACCCGGGTGCTGCCCGGGGAGGTTCCGGGAGTACACTTGATCATCCTGATTTGCATGACTTGCATGACTTGTATCAGGGCGGACAAGGGTTGTACCTCCCCCCCCAGTACCGGGACGAACCATCCTGCGAGTTCGAGGACCGCGGAGAAAGGGCACGCGACATGAATCTGGGCCGTATGCGCATGATGATCGGGTGCGGTATGGCATTGATTGCGATCGCTCTGTCCGCCTGGCTCTCCTATGCCATGGCGTTGCGCGTCGGTCTCGATCAATTGCGCGTTGCGGCACAGCATCGGCTTGACGTCGTCGCCGCACGGCTGGACGGTGAACTGTCGCGGTTCGACTACCTGCCCTCGCTGCTGGAATCCACCACCGAAGTCTTCGACCTGCTCGCCCGGCCCGAAGACGCGGCGCTGAAACATCAGGTCAGCCGCTACCTGCACGGCATCACCGCGACCGCCGGCGCCGACAACCTGTACGTGACGCAACGCTCCGGCATGACGCTGGCCGCCGCGGACTGGGACCAGCCGGGAACGCCAGTGGGCGCCGACCTTTCGTTCCGCCCCTACATGCGGGATGCGCTCGCGCACGGCCAGGGCCGCTTCTATGGCGTCGGGTTTACTTCCGGCCGGCCCGGCTACTATCTCGCGTACGCGCTGCAGCAAGGCGGCACGCAGCGCGGCGTCGCCACGGTCAAGGTCAACCTCGACGCCGTGGAGCGGAACTGGATACAGATTCCCGGCAAGGTTCTTGTCGTCGACGCACGCGATGTGGTGATCCTGGCCTCGCTGCCGCAATGGCGGCTGCGGCCCCTGGCGCCCATGACGGCGGCAATGCTGGCCGAGGCCGCGCAGGCGCGAACCTATGGCAAATCCGACCTGATGCCGCTGGAATGGCAGGTACGCGCCAGGCTGGACGAACACACCCGCCGCGTGCATCTGGATGCCGTGGACTACCTGGCGTCCGAGCGCACGGTGAACCACGGCCTCTGGCGCATCGTGCTGCTGGACGACGAACTGCCCGCGCGCACACTCGCCCGCAATGCCGCCATCGGCGCCCTGCTGGCCTGCATGGTCCTGCTGCTGCTGATCCTCGTCGTTGCCCAGCGCCGGCGCGCCGCCCAACAGCAAAAGGCCGCGCAGCGCGCGCTGCGGGAAGCCCACGATAGCCTAGAGGCCAAGGTGCTCGAACGCACGGCCGAACTGCGCGCGCTGCAAAGCGACCTCGTCCATGCCGGCAAGCTGGCCGCGCTCGGGCAGATGTCCGCCGGGGTCGTGCACGAGCTGAACCAGCCCCTGGCGGCAATGCGCACGCTGTCGGACAACGCTGCCGTGCTGCTGGAAAAAGGCAGGCTCAAGGATGCCGCGGGCAACCTCCAGCGCATTGCCAACCTCATCAACCGTCTTGGCCGCCTGACGCAACAGCTGAAAGTGTTTGCGCACAAGTCCCAGGAACCCTTGCGGCCGGTCGTAGTACGGCAGGTGATACAGGACGCGCTCTTTGTCGTGACCAGCCGGATGCGGGAACTGGATATCACCGTCAACGTAGCGATTGCCCCGGATGACATCAGCGTGCTGGCCGACGACGTACGCGTGGAGCAGGTCCTGATTAACCTGCTGGGCAATGCCGCGGATGCGTTGTCGGACGCTGCGGCCAGGCGGATCGACATCCACGCGGCCGCGCACGAGGGGCAATGCCAGCTCACCATCCGCGACTCGGGCGCCGGCATCCATCCCGATGTGCTGCCGCGCCTGTTCGAACCATTCGTGACAACCAAGCCGGCGGGCAAGGGCCTGGGACTCGGCCTGATGATCTCGGCGCACATCGTGCGCGAGTTCGGCGGCCGCTTGTATGCCCGCAACCTGGCGCAGGGAGGTGCCGAATTCGTCGTCGAATTGCCGCTGGCGCCGCCCACCAAAGGGGAACATCAATGACCGACACCCATCCCATCCGCGTGATCTTCGTCGAGGACGAAGAGGATGTGCTGATAGGCAGCTCGCAGGCACTTGAGCTGGCAGGGTTCGAGGTCGACGGCTTCGCCTCGGTCGAGCAGGCGCGCAGCAGCATCAGCCTCGGCGCGCCCGCCGTGGTGGTATGCGATGTCAAGCTGCCGGGGATCAGCGGCGTGGCCTGGCTAAGCGAGCTGCTGGGCCTCGACAGCGACCTGCCCGTGATCCTGATGACCGGCCATGGCGATATCTCCATGGCCGTGCAAGCCATGCGCGTGGGCGCCTATGACTTTATCGAGAAACCGTGCTCGTCCGATCATCTTGTGTCTGTGGTCAGGCGCGCGGCCGACCGCCGCAAGCTCAGCCTGGAGGTCCGCGGCCTGCGCGAGCAACTGGAGGGCTGGCGCGGGATCCAGGCCTGCCTGATCGGCCGTTCCGCCCAGATGGAGCGCGTGCGCCGCGCGGTACGCGCCCTCGCCAATGCGCCCGCCGATGTGGTGATCTACGGAGAGACGGGGACCGGCAAGGATCTCGTCGCGCGCTGCCTACATGACCACAGCGCGCGCCGGAGCGCCAACTTCGTGCCATTGAATTGCGGCGGCTTGCCGGAGGCGCTGGCCGAAAGCGAACTGTTCGGGCACGAGGTCGGCTCGTTCACCGGCGCCACGCGCCGCCGCTGCGGCAAGTTCGAGCATGCACAAGGCGGGACGCTGTTCCTCGACGAAATCGAGAGCATGCCGTTGTCGGTGCAGGTCAAGTTCCTGCGGGCGCTGCAGGAGCGATCCATCGAGCGCGTGGGCTCCAACGAATCCATCGCGGTGGATTGCCGCGTGATCGCCGCCAGCAAGGAGGACCTGAAACTGCTCAGCGAGCAAAAGAAGTTCCGTGCCGACCTGTACTATCGCATTGGCGTCGCCTTCATCGACCTGCCGCCCCTGCGCGAGCGCCGCGAAGACATCCCGCTGCTGTTCGAGCACCTCATCCTGCAGGCGGCAACGCGCTTCGGCCGTCCGGCGCCTGTGCTCGAGAACGCCCAGTTCGACGTGCTGCTATCCCATTCCTGGCCGGGCAATGTGCGGGAGCTGCGCAATGTCGCCGACCGCTTCGTGCTCGGCCTCTTGTCCGACGATTTCGATCTGCATCACAGCCACAGCGAACCCGGCAACAGCCTGCCCGAGCAGCTCGAGCAGTTCGAACGGGTCGTTGTCATGGAGGAACTCAAGCGCCACAACTGCGATGTCGCCGCCACCGCGAAGGCACTGTCCATACCGAAGCAGACGCTGTACTCCAAGCTGCGCCGGCTCCAGATCGCTTACGACAAGGTGCAGGCGGAGGAGTAGCGGCCGAACTCCGCCAGCCCATATCCGTTTCCCGCCGCCGGCCGGCTGACGCCGGCAATCCGGCCCGTTTCTCACACTAGATCTTCACAAGGCATTTCTCATGCTGTACCAGTTCCACGAACTCAAGAGCGCCATGCTGCTGCCGCTTACCGCCCTGGCGCAAGCGACGTCGCGGACCCTCACCAACCCCCTCAGTCCGCTCTCGCTCGTGCCTTGCGCCACGCGGCTGGCGGCTGGCTATGAACTGCTCTACCGGCTGGGCAAGGATTACAAGAAGCCCTCGTTCGATATCAAGTCGGTGCAATGCCACGATCGGGACGTCCCGATCGTGGAGCAGACCATTGTCCAGAAGCCGTTCTGCAAATTGCTACGCTTCAAGCGCTATGCGGATGATCCTGCGACCATCCGGCTGCTGAAGGACGAGCCCGTGGTGCTGGTGTGCGCCCCGCTATCCGGCCACCATGCGACGCTGTTGCGCGATACGGTGCGGACCTTGCTGCGCAACCACAAGGTCTATGTGACCGACTGGGTCGATGCCCGCATGGTGCCCGTCGAGGAAGGCGCCTTCCACCTGACCGACTATGTCCGCTACATACAGGACTTTATCCGTCACATCGGCGCGGAGAAGCTGCACGTGATCTCGGTATGCCAGCCAGCGGTGCCCGTGCTGGCGGCCATTTCCCTGCTGGCTTCGGCGGGCGAGACGACGCCCAGGACCATGACGATGATGGGCGGCCCGATCGACGCGCGCCGCAGCCYGACCGCGGTGAACACGCTGGCCACCGACAAGTCCTTCGGGTGGTTCGAGAACAATGTGATCCATACCGTGCCGGCCAACTATCCGGGCCACGGGCGCAAGGTCTACCCGGGGTTCCTGCAGCATGCCGGCTTTGTAGCGACAAATCCCGACCGTCACCTCTCCTCGCACTACGACTACTACCGCAACCTCGTCGAGGGCGATCTCGACGACGCCCAGGCGCATGTGAGTTTCTATGACGAGTACAACGCCGTCCTCGACATGGCGGCCGAGTACTACCTGGACACCATCCGTGACGTGTTCCAGGAATTCCGGCTTGCCGAAGGCACCTGGGAAATCGATGGCAAGCCGGTGCGCCCCGCTGACATCAAGGGCGCGGCGCTACTGACCATCGAGGGGGAACTGGACGATATTACAGGTGCGGGCCAGACAGCCGCCGCACATGCCCTGTGCGCCGGCATTCCGGCCACGCGCAAACAGCACATCACCGCGGCGGGTTGCGGTCACTACGGCATTTTTTCGGGACGGCGGTGGCGCGAGGAGATCTATCCGCAGTTGCGCGATTTCATCGCCAGGCACCGCTGAGCCGCGGGACCCCGCTCCCCGGCTACCGGGGAACGGGCTTCCGGCTGGCGGCGGCCAGGCCGGAAGCGCTGAGAATCAGCTCGCTGGACGCCGCCCGTGGCTCGCGCCTCCAGCGCAGCAGGCCGGAACGAACCAGCCGGAGGATCTGCCACTGCGGAATATGCAGCAGTCCCCCCGGCCTCCCCGGCTCATCGAGGAAGGCCCCCTGGATCGGGACGCCCCAGGGATTGCACGAAATGCGCAGGCGGGCTCCCGTCGCCATTCTTGAGAGAAGCTCTGTCTTGTTCATCATTCGTCCGAATGGCGCGAGGGACTGACCGTCCCGCCATGCCGCATCGCTTATTCCGCCCGATCCGGCGTCGCGCGAATGAGTTCATCGAGCTGCGCGCTCATCGGCAAGCCCAGGCGCTCGCCGGTGGGCAGCTTGTCCATGAACCATTGCTTGTACATTCGTTCCAACTCCCCGGACGCGGCAAGATCCCGGACAGCCTTGTCGACCACGGCGGCAAACTGCGGATCGCCCTTGCGGAACATGATCGCGTAAGGGTCGTACGAAAGGAAATCGCGCGTCACCACAAACTTCCCCGCCGCCGGACCGCCGCTGAGAAAGCCGTACAGCAACACATCGTCCCCCGCATAAGCATCCGCACCATGGTGCAGCAATACCTGGAAAGCGTCGGCGTGATCCCGCGCCTTGATGATATTCAACTGCAGGCCGAAACGGGCGGAGAGCCGTTCGAGCGCGTCCACATTGGTAGTACCGCCGGTGGCGACGACAGACTTTCCCTTGAGGTCCCGGAAGGTCTTGACCTGCGAGCCGCGCGGCACCATAAGCTTGGTCCCGGCGACAAAGATCACCGGGGAAAATGCCGTGCGCTTCAGGCGCTCGCCGTTCCTGGTGGTCGAGCCGCACTCCAGGTCGGCCTTGCCGGAGATGACAGCGTCGAAGCGGCTTTCCGACGTGACCGCCACCCATTGAATGCCCACGTCGCGTCCCACCTCGGCAGCCGCCGCCTGCACGATCGCCCGGCAGATGTCGATGGAATAGCCAACAGGTTTGCCCAGCTTGTCGAGATATGAGAACGGCAGGGACGATTCGCGATAGGCAATCGTCAGGGTACCGCCCTCCTTCGCCTTCTTGAGCGCACCGGAAAGCTCCCCGGCCTGCTGCGCGAAAGCGGCTCCGGTGAAGAGCACCGCGCACAGCGCGGTGACAGCCCACACCGCAGCTTGCCGGAATCGGCCTTGCCCGCGTGCTTTGTTGGAATGCATGGATTCTCCTACGCTGATCGTTGGCGCGAGGCTGCCGATATGGCCTATGGCATATGGCAGCCCCGGTTTGCTCCCGGATACCGGCACCGGCTATGCCTGCGCCGCCCCCGGCTTGCCGAGCGGAGCCCGCGCATCCGGGACATTTCCGCCGCCCTGGGCTTCCAGCTCCGACTCGCTCGCCAGCTGGCCTTCCCATTTCGCAACCACCGCCGCGGCGATCGAATTGCCCACTGCATTGGTCGCCGAACGCCCCATGTCCAGGAACTGGTCGACGCCCATGATCAACAGCAGGCCGGCTTCCGGAATACCGAACTGGTTCAGCGTGGCCGCAATCACCACCAGCGATGCGCGCGGCACACCCGCCATGCCCTTGGAGGTCAGCATCAGCAACAGCAGCATGGTGATCTGCGTACTGATCGGCAAATGAATGTCGTACGCCTGGGCGATGAACAGCACGGCGAACGTGCAGTACATCATGGTGCCGTCCAGATTGAACGAATAGCCCATTGGCAGCACGAAGCTGGAGATCTTCCGGCTGACCCCGAAGCGGTCCAGCGCATCGAGCATCTTCGGGTAAGCGGCCTCGGAACTCGCGGTGGAGAACGACAGCAGGAAGGGTTCGCGGATCAGGCGGATCAGCGCGAACACCCGCTTGCCGAGGAAGAAGACCCCAGCCAGGATCAGCAAGCCCCAGAGCACCAGAAGACCCAGGTAGAAACTGCCCATGAACTTGGCGAAGGTGATCAGGATGCCCAAGCCCTGCGTGGTCACGGTCGAGGCAATCGCCGCGAACACCGCCAGCGGCGCCATCCACATCACCGCGCCCGTGATCTTGAGCATCGTTTGCGCAAGATCGTCGATCACGCCGGCCAGCCGCTTGCCGGTCTCCCCGAGCGCGGCCAGCGCGGTGCCGAAGAAGATCGAGAACACCACGATCTGCAGGATCTCATTGGTGGCCATGGCCTCCGCCACGGACTTCGGTACCAGGTGCGTGATGAAGTCTTTCAGCGTGAACGCGTTGGTCTTCAGATTGGTCGCCGCGCCCACGTCCGGCAGCGGCAAGCCGATATTGTGTCCGGGCTGCAGGGCCGTGGCGAGTACCAGCCCAAGCGAAAGCGAAAGGAACGAAGCCACGATAAACCAGCCAAGCGCCTTCACGCCAACGCGGCCCACCGTGCTCGCGTCGCCCATATGCGCGATGCCGACCACTAGCGTCGAGAACACCAGCGGCGCGATGATCATCTTGATCAGCCGCAGGAAGATATCGGTAAAGACGGAGATATAGCCAGCGATCTCCTTGGCGGTGCCGGGGTCGGGGAATGCCTGGTGACAGCTGTAGCCGACAAGGACGCCGAGTATCATCGCAATGACGATATACGTGGTGATTGGACGCTTCTTCTTCATGATTGCTCCTTGGATATTCTTCAGCCTGTGATCCGCAGTGGATACCCACCGCGTGTCTTGCAGGCAATACGGGGCCCCCGCGGTCCGGTCCGGATCGCGTCCTGCTTGTGTCCCAGGTAATGGATGGCCGGTGCGTGGCCGGGGCGCACCCTGGCTGCACATCCTTGCCGCTACTTGATCGTTCCTATGCATCCATGGCTACGCGCCCGCCAGGCTCATTGAAAGCTGCCGACGTCGTCGAGCGTCCACCGGCGTGCCGGCACCACCGCATGGGGCAGCGCCGTGGCTTCCAGGTCGAACTCGATCATGCGGGCACCCGGCAGGAAATGCTGGCATGATTGCCGCCACAAGGAATCGGGCCAGACCATTTCGACGGAACCGTCATAGGGGTGATAGACCGCGGTGTACAAAGTGCCGTGCCCGCGCCCGTAGGACGTCTGAAGCAGGGGCGGCCGCAGCAAGGCGCGCAGGACATCCTTGGAGTCCTCGGCCTGCCGCACCGCCACCGCCAGTGCTTCCTCCCTGATCTCGGCCCGCGTCGCGGTGGCGTGCGCCGCCCACTCGACGCCCTGCTGCAGGTTGCTCACCGCCTGCTTGCGTACCACTTCGACCGGCTTGTCCGGGGTCACGAAGACCGTGGCCCAGTGCTCCCGGCGATCGAGCRGGCTCACCGTATAGCTCATGTGCACGGGAATGCGCGAGAGCATCTCCACGGCATCCTCGACGCTCTCGGCGAACTCCAGCACATAGCGCAGCACCAGCGGAATGCCGAAGCCGTGGCCGACCGCCTGGCGGCCCCCGAAGGACAGCGAAGCGGCAAGGCCGCTTTCGTTGATGCCGTCAAGCGCGCCCCACAAGCAGTCGTTGACCGCCACGACCCGACGGCCATGCCATCTCGATGCGAGCCACACGCCTTCGAGCAGGGCTGGCGCGAAATCGTAGTTGCGCAGTAGCGCCGGCGTGGCGCCTGCGGTCTGGCGGCCCGGCACGGGCAACCAGACCGCCTGTGCGCAACCCGCGATGTAGGGGGGCGGCCCCCACATCGACAGGAAACGCGCCTCGACGTCGCCGCCGCCGGCAAGCTCAACCAGCCGCTCCCAGGTGGGAACGAGTTCCGGCATATGGTTGCGCAAGGCTTTGCGACACATCAGGAAGCCCGGGCGGGCGCGGTCCCCGTCGCGCAGATACCATTGCCGGTATCCGGGCCAGAACTGCCGGAAGACGTTCTGCCATTGCGCGCCGGGCAAATCCTCGCTGATCGCTTCGAAAGTACAACGCATGAATGTCTCACCCCCGGGGGATTGGACCTACAAGATCTTGAACGCACCAGGCTGCGGCGCCATCTCGGCTTGCGACGACACCAGGGGCTTGGCGGCGTAGTACTGCTTGATGCCCCGGATCCAGTGATGCGCGCGCTCGTTGAGCTTGAAGTCATCGTCCATCGAGCGGCCGCGCGTAATCAGGATGCCAAGGTCCGCGCCCTCATAGCGGTAGTCGCCCGGACCGGTGATGCGCAGGAAGAACGCCTCGCGCTCGCTCTCGATCTCGCGCCGGTTGAAGTCGAAGCGGTGATAGGACACCGAGCTGTCGGCAGCCATGCGGTAGATGCCGGACGGCGGCGCGTGCGTCACCACGTCGACATTGTCATCGGTGTACTTGATGACGAGCTGGGACCATCCGTCGATAAACGATTTCTCGGCCCAGCGCTCGTTGAGCTCGCGCACATTGAGATCGAAGGGCACCCCCGAGAACTCGAGCAGATGGAACAGGAACAGGGGCGTATCCGCATACGCGAAAGCCGCATGGTTGGTCATCGGGCTGGCGCCGCAGATGCGGGGATTCAGCTCGCCGAGATACACCTCGCCACTATCGACGTCGATCAGGAAATCAAGATCGAAATAGCCGCGATACCCCTCCTCCAGCAACTGGTTGCCGAAACGGAAGGCCATGTCGCGCGCCTTCGCCCTTACCTCTTCGGAGAAGGCGCCAGGGAAGATCTCATTGCCGCACCAGCCGCCCTTGTAAGGGGTCAGCTCCCGCGCGCCCACCACCTCCGTCAGGAGCGGGCCGACCAGCGTGCCGGACTGCGTTGCGCACGCTTCCAGCGTCGCGCCCCGGCAGTTGATGCGCTTCATGATCTTGACTTCGGGGTCGTTGACGATCTCATCCTTGTGCTTGTTGAAATCGTCCTCGTTCGCGATAAAAAAGGTGGTATGCCCGGAATCGCCGAATGCGCTTTGCACCACAAGATCGCGCCCCAGCCCGTGACGTTCCGCGATCTGCATCAGATGTGCATAGCTCTGGACCTTCTCCAGCGCATTAGGTACCGACGCCACCCCGGCCTTGTTGCCGATGCGTACGGTTTCCATCTTGTTGTCGCAGCGGCTGCGCAGCGCCGCCGGGGGAAACCAGACGTCGAGACCCAGCTCGTCGGCGAGCTCCTCCGTCTTCTCGTCGAACATCAGGAAGGTGGCGGCGGGCTTGCCGCCGCGCTGCTCGATCAACTCCACCACATCCTTGTGCTGGAGCAGATAGTTGTTGATATCCTCGATCGAGGTGAACTCTTCATGCGGCAGCGCTGGCGGGACGAAGACGTTCGGATGGCGGCCGTCGAAGCAGTCGATGTAGTTGATGTACTTGAAGCGGTTGACCCACTGGTCGATGCCCAGGAGGTTGAAGTTCGTGGCACTGATAAAGTAGATTGGCCTCTCGTTCCGGTGGAACATCAGGCGCAGATCTGACACATTACGGACTTTTTCCATTGCGGTTTTCTCCTGGCGAATGCCGCACCGGCTGGACGCGGGAATCCCGCGGCCCCTGGGATTCCAGGTCCGGCACTTTTCTTCTTTCGATTTCGGCTCTGTCGCGGGAAGCCGGGCGTCGATGCCGGCCTCCCGCGCCTCTACTTTTTTGGTGCCGGACGGTCTCCCGGCGCCGCCGAGGCAACCTCATCCACCGTCGCCGTGGACACCTCGACGACCGTCGAAACCGACGCCTTCGCGGCGGCGGCAACCGCTGCGGCGGCTTCACCCGCGGCCTGTAGCGCCAGCTGTTGAAGCGCGCCATCGTTGAACACGCGGAACCCGAGTTCCGGGCGGTAGCCGTGGATTTCGCGCACATCCAACGCTTGCATGAACTCCAGGATTTCCGAGCTGATCACCTGCCCCGGCACCAGGATCGGGAATCCCGGCGGGTACGGGATGACAAACAAGGCCGATACCACTTCGCGCCCCTTGCCGATTGCCCTGGCCACCTCGGCCATGTTGAGGTACTCGCAGTTCTCCTCGTCGTAGGACATGAAGAACGCCTTGCGGATATCGCCGTCCGGCGTCTCGATCTGGCCGCTGTTGCAGACGCTGCGAAACGCGAAGTGGAAATGCGAGAAGTCCGGCAACGGCGGCAGCTCCTTCGTCAGCGAGGACACGCGTTTTTCGTGCAGGCGGCGCTCGATCATGCTCATATCCCCCGTGCGCTCGTCCAGCTCCCGGGCAATCTTGATCAAGACCTCGATCAGGTAGGCGACGGACGATCGCGTGGTGCCGATATTGGTCATGAACAGGACCGTATTCCTGGAGGTCTTGTTGATCTGGATGCCGTACTTGTCCATCAAGTACTTGTTCTTGAAGGTGTCGCCGTCGATACCGGATGTGCCGATAGACAGCGTCAGGCGCGTGGGATCCAGCGCGAACTCGTCGACCCGCCAGGCGGCTTCCATATTCGCCCAGCCGGATTCGGGGCTGTAGTACGCATCGATGCCCGAAGGCCGGTAGGCGGCAGGTACCACGCGCGAGACATTGAGGAACTGGAAGTACTTCTTCAGCAACGGATGCGAATGAATCCATTCCCGCAAGGTCATCGCCAGTTCAACCTGCCGCTGGACCAGTTCATAGCCTTCGAGCTCCACCTGGCGGCGGCCGACATCGAGCGAGGCCAGGATCTGGTAGTTCGGCGAGGTTGAGGTGTGCGTCATGTATGCCTCATGAAACGCTTCCTCGGCCTTGTCCTTGAAATCCTGGTCCCAGACGTGGATCATGGACCCCTGCCGCAATGCGGTCAGCGTCTTGTGGGTGGATTGCGTGGCGTAGACCCGCACGCGCGCACGATCCGGGTCCGGCATCAGGCGCGTCGCGACGACCTTCTCTTCATCGTCCCAGTCCGTCCCGGAGAACGACTCGGTGAACGCTTCGTAGCGGCGGCGGTACTCTTCGCTGTCCAGTTCGCGGCGCAGCCGCGACGCGGAATCCATGCCGGTACGCTGGCGATAGGTCGGGTGAAAGCGCGCAAATGCGAACCAGGCCTCGTCCCACAGGAAGATCAGATCCGGCTTGATTGCCAGGCACTCCTCCATCACCCGCTTCACATCGTAGACCACGCCATCGAAGGTGCAGTTGGTGAGCAGGACCATCTTCACCTTGTCGAGCGTGCCTGCCTGCTTGAAGCGCAGCAGCGTGCGCTTCATCTGGGACACCGGCACCGCGCCATACATCGAATAGTCGTCCAGCGGATACGAGTCGAGATAAGCGACCTTGGCGCCCGCCAGCACCATGCCGTAGTGGTGCGACTTGTGGCAATTGCGGTCCACCATCACGATGTCGCCGGGCTTGATCAGCGCCTGGACCACGATCTTGTTGGCCGTGGAAGTCCCGTTGGTGGCAAAGAACGTGCGCCGCGCGCCGAAGGCACGGGCCGCATACTCCTGCGCGACCTTGATGGGGCCGATGGGATCGAGCAGCGAATCCAGCCCGCCGGAGGTGGCCGAGGTCTCGGCCATGAACAGGTTCAGGCCATAGAACTGCGCCATGTCCTGGATCCAGTTGGAGTTCATGATCGACTTGCCGCGGGCGATGGGCAAGGCGTGGAACACGCCCGTCGGCTGCTTCGAGTATTCCTTCAGTGCGGTGAAGAACGGCGTCTTGTAGCGCTCCGAGACGCCCTTCATGATCGACATGTACAGCTCGGTATGGTCTTCTTCCCGGAAAAAGATCCGATGAAAGACTTCACCCAGGCGCGACGCGATCTCTTCCGCCTTGACGTCCGTGACCAGGTACAGGTCCAGCTCCGGCCGCAGTTCCGCGATCTTCTGACCCAGCAGAGGACCACGCTCGGACTCGGGTTGCTCTTCGATGCCCTCGTCGAGGCCTTCCAGGAACGTGCGCAGCAGGTCCAGCTCGTACTCCGACTTGAACGGAAAGCCATGCCGGATCACGCAAGCCTGCAGATTGAAGTTGAACAGCGTGGCAATCAGCGCATCTTCAAAACTGGGCACGACAACGATATCCCAGACAAAGGGATCATCCACGCGCTGCTTGCGTTGCACGCGCCGGCGCAGGGCTTCTTCGTCTTCCCGCGTCATATTGTCGACAATCAGCACTTCAAAGTACGGCCGCGCGATCTGCGCCTGCAGTTCCTCCTCGGTCTCGATCTCGGAGGGCTCTTCCGATTCCGCATCCAGGGACAGCTTCTGATGCCGATAGGTATCGCTCGCCAGCATGCGATTGATGCGATGCACCGCGATATTCAGCCGGATCAGGTCACCGGATTCGAACCAGAGGATCAGTTGCTCGAACAGCCGGTACCCGGGAAACGCCCAGAACCTTTCGATCGGCTCAAGCGTGGTCAGCGTCTCTTTCACCCGGGCGTGGCGCTCGATGAATTCCTTGCACTCCTTCCCAAGATTGACCAGCCGTCCAAGATCGTCGGTCAGGTTCATCCAACCATCCGCGCGCATCTCCCAGACGCTACGGTATCGGTTCAGGGAAGTACTCTGCCCGGTCTTTACTTTGCGTGCCGTGCTGCGTGCCATGGTGTTCCTCTGCTATCGAAATAGGCTCAACAAAACGTTCGGATTTCCGAACGAATTCATTGAATGACGGTACTTTTTTGTTTGTATCTGGATTAATTCTTATCAATCAGGAATTATATCCATCCGATTTGATGAAAACACTCCCGCCATGATCCAGCGGTCTCCGCGGATTCACCTGAATCTTATAATCATAATAATGTTAATCCGGCGGACTTCCCGCAAGCGAATCTATTCTCCGACGGGACCGGTTATTTCCGGCTCCGCGTTTTCCATGGCCCCCGGCTTGACGAGTTTTCCAAGGGTGTGAAGATACGCATCGGCGCCGCTCCCGCGCTGATAAACCGGAAATTCGACCTCGCGATCCCGGAAGCTCTTCAGCGCCTGGCCAAGGCCGCGCAAGCCGCGCTCGCGCTCGCGGCGGATTTTCTCGAAATCGATCTCCACGGGAATGATCTCCGCCGTGCCCGGCCCCGCCTCATGCAGCACATAGCCGGAAGGATCGACCACGATCGAACGCCCCACCCCGCCGTCCCCGACCCCGTTGATATCGAAGAAGTAGACCTGGTTCGTCGCCGCCGACGCGCGCGCAATCGACAGTTCGACGTCGCGATCGATGGTGTCCGTCATAGTCGGATGCAAGATCACCTCGGCACCCATCGCGGCCAGTGTCCGGGTGGTTTCGGGAAACCACATGTCATAGCAGATCGATATCCCAAAGCGGCCCGCGCCCGGCACATCGAACACGACAAACTCATTGCCGGCGGCGATACCCTGCTCGTAAGGCCGGAACGGGAACAGCTTGCGAAACCGCGCGACCACATTGCCCGCAGGATCGATGACCGGCGCCGTGTTGTAGACACGGCCGTCCAGACGTTCGAACAGCGATCCGGGGATCAGCCACAGGCCGTACTTGGCCGCCAGTCCGCAAAGCCGCGCTTCTGCCACACCGGGCATCTCCTCGGCCTTCGACGGGCTCGGACCATACGCCGCCAACTCGGAGAACATCACCATATCGACCCACGGAAAGCGGTGCCTGACATGCGCCAGGTATCGGTTCATCTGGCTGATATTCTCTTCAAATGCCGAAACCGGCATCTGGATTCCTGCTACTGCAAAACGCTTCATTTATTGCCTCTGCAAACACCCCAAAAATGGGCACGGTAAATGCGCCATTCTGGTGAGGCCACGCAACGCGACAACGAGTCATCGACCTACCTGACGGTAAATATTTTCTCTGGATGCGGGTTGCGGCGGCACTCGGTTATTCAATTGAAATTCTTCTGTGGTAATGCCGCGACATGATGGGATCTACTCTACAAGCGCGCTGGCCCCACTGTATAGTGCCGGTACAAATTTTCAGATGGAGCCAAGGAATTGAAAGAGACGCCGTTAATTGACTGGCTTCTCGCGCGCAGTCACTGGAGCCACCCCGAACGATCAGGGGCTCCATTGAACAGGCAGTTGTTTGACGACATCCGCGAAGCGATTCTCGCCGGCCAGTTATCCCCGGGTACGCGCCTGCCCCCTACGCGCGAACTGGCCAGGGAACTGCGCATTGCCCGCAACACCGTGTTGTATGCGTATGAGCGCCTCACCGACGAAGGCTATACCCAGACACACGGCGGCAGCGGCACCTATGTTGGCGATACCGCCCCCGACCCAGCCGTGCTCGACCGCGTGCCGGATCTGAGCCAGCAGGACAAGATTGAACAAGCCAGCGACGCAACGCGCTTGTCGGCGCGCGCGCGCGAGTTGCTGGCGGGTGCCGGCGCGTCGGACCTGCAGGTAGGCGCTTTCGTGCCCGGCATTCCGGATGTCAGGCAATTCCCGCGTGGCGTCTGGCAACGCCTGATTACCAAGGTCTGGAAGTCAGCCAGCCAGGAACAACTGGGCTATGGCAGCCGGCATGGCTACCGGCCGCTCAAGCGTGCGCTGGCGGAGTACCTGGCACTGGCGCGCGGGGTCGATTGCGCGCCGGAGCAGATCGTGGTGACGCAAGGCAGCCACCAGGCGATCGATCTCTGCGCCCGATTGCTCGCCGATCCCGGCGATCGCGTATGGATTGAAGACCCTTGCTATTGGGGAGCGCGCAGCGTGTTTCGCGCGGCGAGCCTGCAGATGGATGCCGTACCGGTCGACGAGCATGGCATGCTGCCTCCGATCACCCCCGAGGTCAGCCCCAGGCTCATCTTTGTCACGCCATCTCACCAATACCCGAGCGGCGTGGTGATGAGCCTCGCACGCCGCCGCCTGCTGACCGAGCTGGCGCATCGGCACAATGCCTGGATCATCGAAGACGATTACGACAGCGAGTTTCGTTATCATGGCGCGCCCCTGCCTTCTCTCCAGGGCCTGGACCCGCATCAAAACACCATCTATGTCGGCAGCTTCTCAAAGGTGCTCTACCCCGGGCTGCGGCTCGGCTTCCTCATCGTGCCGACCGCCCTGGTGGATGCCTTCGCGCTGGCGCAATCCGAACTGCATCGGGGCGGACAGTTGTCAGTACAGACCGCGCTTGCCGAGTTCATTGCGGACGGCCACTACGCTGCGCATGTGCGGCGCATGCGCAAGATCTATGGCGAACGGCAAGCGATGCTGACACAGGAACTGCGACGCAAGCTCGGTGACGAGGCCGAGATCGTCGGCACGGATACCGGGCTTCACCTGACCGTGGTACTTCGCCACGCCAATGATCAACTGGTCTCGCGTTGCGCGCTTGCCCACGGCGTCGTGGCGCGCCCCCTCTCTTCTTACTACGCCAGTCCGCTACGCTCGCAAAACGGCCTGGTCCTGGGCTATGGCGGGGTCAGTGACCAGGAGATTCCGGCAGCGGTCGGCAAGCTGGCGACGGCCGTCGAGCTGGTCAACCAGGGCTTTGGCAAGGATTGAGCGGCTTGCACAGCGCGGAAGGATCTCTTCAAGTTGGCGAGTCCGGTGCCTTGTCGCGGCGTTTCTGCAGCGGGATATCGCACATCGCTCACGACGGACCAATCATGCGGTTCTTCTATCGAGTCCACTACGAGCAGAGTTTCAGAAACCCTGGCCGCCGCCGTAATACCGATGTGGCACCGGCGGTGCATTTCAAAACCAACGCTATGAACGGCATATGAACACCAGGACCCAAGCTTCAGCCCCACCCTATTGAGTGATGATTCCTGCGCATGCGCTATGATGCGCATGCTTGGCATATGCACCGTTTTCGCAATGATCTGGAGACTGGGACGGATTGCCCTTTGTGTGCGAACGGTGCCGGCTAGCGAGACGTCAATGTTGTTCTTGTTGTTCTAACAGGCAAGCTTCAAATAAAAATAAGGGGTAATCGTGGCGTATAAATCACACAAAGTTTCGGGTCGTATGAAGGCGGCGGCAATGGCATGCCTGATCGCCTTTGGCGCACAGGCAAATGCCTGCACCAATTTCCTGCTGAAAGCGGCAGACGGCACGCCTGTCTATGCGCGCACCATGGAGTACAGCTTCGAGCTGCAGCCGGATGTAGTCGTGGTGCCCCGCAATTACGAGTATGTCGGCACCGGCCCGGGCAACAAGCCTGGCATCCGCTGGAAGTCGCGTTACGCTGTGGTGGGCGTCATGTCGGGCGGACAGCCGGTGCTTGCCGACGGGATGAACGAGAAGGGCCTTGCGGGTGGCAACCTCTACTTCCCCGGTTTCGCCGGCTATACCGATCCGGCGAAGGCCGATCCGGCCAAATCCATCGCGTCCTGGGAGTTCCTGACCTGGGTGCTGACAAACTTTGCGACTGTCGCCGAAGTCAAGGCGGCACTCAACAATGTGTCAATCGTCGACATCAAGGCGCCAGTGCTGGACATGGCATTGCCTTTCCACTTTCCCCTGCATGATGCGACCGGCGCCTCGATCGTGATCGAGCCTATCGGCGGCCAGTTCAAAGTTTACGACAACCCGCTCGGCGTCCTCACCAACTCGCCGACCTTTGACTGGCACCTCAACAATGTCAGGAATTACGTAAAGATTTCGCCTGTCGATGCCGATCCGATGAAGATTGCCGGGCAAACCTTCGAGCCTTTTGGCCAGGGATCCGGTCTTCTTGGCATTCCAGGCGATCCCACGCCGCCGTCCCGCTTCATCCGGGCCCTCGGCTATGTCGCGTCGGCCAAACAACTTCCCGACGGCCCGCAAACGATCAAGCTCGCAGAGCATATCCTGAATAATTTCGATATTCCGGTGGGCTCCATTTCCACGGCGCCCAAAGGCGGGCAGCTCGAATATACGCAATGGTCGTCGATCGCCGATCTCAGGGCAAAGCGCTACTACATCAAGAGCTATCAGGATCAGACCCTGCGCGTCGTGGACCTGGCGCATTTCGACCTGGACGGGAAGACGCTTTCGATCTCGCCGTTCAAGCCGAATAACGCGCCGCCGGCACTGAATTTCTCAAAGAGCTGATTCACCGGGGTAGCGCCGGGCGCCGTGCAAAATCATTGCCCTTGCACGCGTGCCTGCCGCACCTCCGCCAAAGCCGCCGGCTGGGCTTATCCGCCCGGCCGGCAGTCGCGCCCGCCAGGGCGCGTCTTGTGCCCTCGCCTGCCCGGCCGTCCGGCTCGGTGCATTCGGCAAAACACGCCTTCCGCCTGGCAGGATCAGTGATCTCGCCCGTGCGCGGCCTTGCGTTTTTCCCGGGCCGCGCGGCGGCGGCGGAAACCATGGTAACGGCTCGGCAAAGCGGGGACAGACCCTAGCAGGGGAAGGGAACGCAGCAACCCGGATGCGCCCGGTGCCGCTCATTCGTCGTTACAGGATCGATGGGACAGAATCCGGCTCACCCCGCTCTGCGCCTGCGCAAGCGGAAAGCTTGCACGGATTCACGCCAATCAAGCAGGTTTCGTCGCTTTGGACGAGGCGCACGCACTCGGTGGTCGCAACACTGAACGGGTTTCCCCAATCAGCCCGCCGATGGAAAGCCCGAGCGCCATGAGCCACGCAGACAAAACGAGCCCCAAACCGCTGACGCCCTTCGAAGGCAGCGACTTCCGCACCCTGATCGACGAACGGATGGCCAGTCGCGGCGCTCATCCCTTCCTGATCTGGGAACCCTTTGAAGGCGAAGGCAGGACCTGGACCTATGCGGACTTTGGCGACGGCGTGCGCCGCTTCGCGGCCGGCCTGCAGGCGCGAGGAGTACGGCCGGCGGATCGCGTGCTGGTCCACCTGGACAACTGCCCGGAGGCGGTCATCGCCTGGCTGGGCTGCGCTTACGCGGGTGCCGTGGCCGTGTCGACCAATACCCGGTCGAGCACCGACGAGCTCGCGTACTTCGCCAGTCACAGCGGCGCCGTCGGCGCCATCACCCAACCGCGCTTCGCCGCCATGGTAAAGGCCGCGGCCCCATCCCTGGCCTGGCTGGCCGTCACCGGGACGGATTGCGGCGCCGCCGCCGGGCCGGACCTCGCCGGGTTCGAGCCGTTCGCCGCCATCTCCGCCGATCCCGCGCAACTGATCGAGCGCCCGCACGACCCGATGGCGCCGTTCGGCATCCAGTACACATCCGGCACCACGGCCCGGCCCAAGGCGGTGCTCTGGACCCATGCGAACGCGCTCTGGGGCGCGCGCCTGTCCGCCATGCACGAGGACCTGCGGCCCGAGGATGTGCACCTGGTCCATCTCCCCCTGTTCCACACCAACGCGCAGATCTACTCGGTGGCAGCCGCGCTCTGGGTGGGCGCCACGGTGGTGGTGCAACCCCGGTTCTCCGCATCACGCTTCTGGCCAGTCTCCGTCAAGCATGGTTGCACCTGGACCTCGATGGTGCCGTTCTGCGTCCGGGCGCTGCTGACCCAGCCCAGGCCGGCGCGCCACAGCTACCGCTTCTGGGGCAGCGGCGTCTGCGCGCCGGCCACGGATGCGCACTTCGGGGTCAGGACGATCGGGTGGTGGGGAATGACCGAAACCATCACCCACGGCACGATAGGTTCCGCGCACCTCGCAAACGCCCCGATGTCCATGGGCAGGCCGTCCCAGGCCTATGCGATCCACGTGCTGGATGATGACGGGCAGCCTGTCTCCCCCGGCGAGACAGGCAACCTCCATGTGGGCGGCCAGCGTGGCGTTTCCCTGTTCCTGGAGTATGCGGGCGACCCGGCGGCGACGGCGGCGGCCTTCCGCGACGACGGGCTCTTCATCACCGGCGACCGGGTCCGCCTGGGCCACGACGGCTTCCTGTACTTCTCGGACCGCGCCAAGGACATGCTCAAGGTCGGCGGGGAAAACGTGGCAGCCTCGGAAATCGAGCGCGTCATCGCGCTGGTCGAGGGCGTAGCGGAAGTCGCCGTCGTCGGCAAGAAGCATCCCATGCTGGACGAAGTGCCAGTCGCCTTCGTGATCCCGCACGCCGGCACCGGCCAGGCCCTGGCCGAGCGCATCCTGTTCGCATGCAAGGCGCAACTGGCGGGCTTCAAGCATCCGCATGACATCAGGCTGGTTGAGAGCCTGCCCCGGTCCACCCTGGAGAAAGTGGCAAAGAACCAACTGCGCGCCCTGCTCGCGGACTCGCCATGAGCCATGAACCAGCCGCCGCGCCGGCACTGCACACCGCCGGGCGATGACGCTCCGGCGAAACAGAGCGCACGCCGTCCGCCCATGCTCATATACTTTTTCCAACGCCCCCTGCCCCCGCCTTGCACGTGCACCAGAAGGCGCAGGGCGGGCCGCCCCCCTAAGCGCCTCCACCCAAGAACCTCCAACAACACGTTGTTTGTGTAGCCCCAGCGCGATGCGAAGCGAGCCCCCCAAGCGATGCGAAGCGAGCCGTCAAGGTGTACCAGGCTGTATGGGGCGCCTCGGGATCCGGCGAAAAGAGCGGAAAAGAGGGACCCATGTCCGGCGAAAAGAGCGGAAAAGAGGGACCCATG